>WFQM01000001.1 GCA_015487095.1 Gammaproteobacteria bacterium
ACGAAAAATTTCTGCTTTTCGGGATGCCTTGCCACCGAACAAGTCAGCTTGTCGCAAGAGCCTGGGGTTGCACTTAATCCAGCGGCAATCAATCACCTGACCTTTGGACAAGCGTTGCATCGCATCATGAAAAACGTCTTCCAGCTGAGGATAAGAGACACCAATAATCTTGGGAATAAGTACGAGATCATTAGCCGCTTTTAAGCTACCCAGAATTGATGCAGAAGCCAACAGCAGAAGCGCATCATACTCACGGCCTCCAGTGCCTCCCTTGCCGTGTAAAAAATAGTGACCCAGCCACAACAATGCATTGGAATTACCGCTTTGCGCAGAAGACGTGTACCAATAAACAAGCTGGTCCAGCGATGGCGGGTTTATGAGAGGCCGGTCTTCACCCATTTCTGCAAGCACGGTATAAGCACTACTGACACCGGCTTCTGCAAGCTCCTCCATAACCCTAAACTTTGTTTGTTCCAGCTGGCGCTCTTCTGTTGTGTATTGCGTTAACGTTTTTCCTGCTAACAATACATTGGGGTACAGCAGTATGAATAAAACCACTATTAATCGTCTACACCTCATGGGCTCACCACCTGCGGGCCCATCGGGCTGGATTCAGGGGGTGGCATAGTGCTGCCATTTTGATGCCACAAACTTTCTGCAAAAGGAGCAAGCTCACCACCAAAAAATACGGGACCAGAATTGTGAAATTTATTATTCCTGACGGTGACAATGCTCTTGTTCTTGGCTGTCATCGCAGCATTCAGGTTACTGTCAAATTGATTTCCTTCATACAGAACAGAAGCTGATTTATGGTAAGGGTCCAATTTGAAGTTTCGGGTTTCAAGCTTATCAATATCGACAACAGCCGTTTCTGCTCCAGAATAACCATTTCGAAAAATAAAATTGTTTTTTGCACCAATATGGTCACTATTACGAACATAAATACCATTGCGTACATTTCGAGCAGTTATGTTATCTAAAACAAGATTGTGATCACTTTCAAATACAGCGATTCCGTCGCCTTCATTACCTATGGTCAAATTGGAATATAACAAAGTGGTATTACAATTTCGGTCAAGCATGATACCAGAACCATAATTGGAGAAACTGATATTCTCCGCAATGATACTATCATTTACTTTACGCGAAATAATAATCCCGTGAGCTTGCTGGGCGTTATATGTGAGATTCCTGGCTATCAGCAGACGATTGGAATAATCATGAGGATCAATATTGTAGATGATATTGTCGTAATACACATTGCCCAACAACACAACATCATCCGCCTGGCTGCTATAAAAGCCAAAAAAATTGTTGGTAAAAGTATTTCCGATAAGCCAACCAGTTGGCTTGCTGCGTTCTCGAATATATCCATGTAGCTGGTGGGTGACAACAGGAGGCCGTTTGGATATGGACAAACCAAAGGTACCCGGCTGTCCTTTATAACCTAAACCACTTACTCTGGAGTTGGCCATGTATATCTGTGAACCCGCATTCATGAGGATATAAGGCCTGGGAGTCTGGCTACCGTATAGCAAGAGTTCATTATCCCGAACACTTTCTCTTTCCCCTTCATTACCCGCATCTTCATCCCATGAGCTAATACTTGCATCAGCAACAAACAACTGACCATCAGTCAGCAGAAATACACCGTGATGTAATGATAAACGTATTGAAACATCGCGTATCACCAAGCTAGCGGTGGGGGAAACATAGATGGGTTGACGAAAAAGATAAGTGTCACCCTCTGCTTTCTCAATAATGCTGTTGTCATCAATCAAACGATACAGATCGGCAACAGTGTACACACCGTTGGCAACGACAATAGTCCGAGGATGAGTAATGCCATTAGCCTGCCAGACTGATTGCATTCCTTTATTTTGACTGCTCATAAAATACAGTCGGGCGGACAACAATGATTCCACATCAGAACCATACATTTTCTTTGGGATACGCTGCCTGACCGCTTCAACGGTATAGCGGGACCAATCCATATTTTGGTAGTCTGACAGCATTGCTTTCAGCTTGTCAGCATGGTCCACCTGTTGGGCATACGCCGAGCTAGCAGAAAAAAACATAGCGGCCACAAAAAGAATACGTGAAAGAAAACTGATGCTGCCACCTCCTGTTAAACACTTTGGTTTCATTGCAATTGTCATTTAGTAAAGGGAGAAGAAAACGTATCAATCCTTACCGTGGCTGCCGCACCCAGACCTCCGATATCCAACGGCTCATTTGTTTCGATCAATACATCCACATACCCAATTGGACTAATAGGTGTATTGGCAAGCGGCGCAGCATGCTGTTTCTCTATGGACTCACTGATCACAACATCCTTAACAACACCTTTTTTAATTTTTCCATTGGCGAGACGAATTTCAGCTGGCTGGTTTATCGTAATTTTTTTTACATATTCGTAACTTATTTTTGCATTGACATATAACTGAGCATCGCTAGGTAACAATGTCATAATGGGTTCACCCCGATCAACAAATTGTTTATCCAGGACATGAAGTGACAGCACAGTACAATCACAGGGGCTTTCAATACTATTACTTCCGCCTCCTATTAATTTGGTCAGCGCGATAACTTTTCCACGATTGACATGGGTATCTTCATCACTTATCAATGAATGAAAATAACTGGCTTGAGGAGCACGTATAACCACCACGGGGGCATCTACAACAGCCGAAAGGCTTTCTACAACATAAATTCGCTGATATAGCGTATAGGCAATAAACAACAGCAGCGTAACAATAGTGGCTAATAGCGCAAAATAACCCAATATTTGCCGCGTCCGCTGCCATAACATTTTACCGGTCGATAGACTCTCTATTTTATCAGCACGTTTCTCTGTGTAATTATCACGCCGTAATACATTAATTAGATCACCGTTACTAACAGCTTCTCCGGTCAAATATGCATTAATCACGTAATAAAGCAGCGACAACCGGCTGGGAGAAATATTTACAAAGCGACAACCAGACTCTGATTTACTCGCATTATGCCAAACAATCTCAAACTCGATATCCACACTGGTTTCAAAATCCAGAAAGTCAAAAAGCAATTTTCCTTTATTGGCTTGTTTATAAGTAATTGTTTCCGGCAAATTCCCGATTGAAAACCCGGAAACAGACCAGTTGTCTATCGCATATTTCCGCCCCGCCAAAACAAGCTTGACGGGAATCTGGTAGCGTGCATGTTGCCGCGATTGTTCAGCTTCATGAATTATTTGAGTAGGCATGGTTATATATTTTCTTTGGTTTCATTTGTGTTTAACGGAAAAATTCCAAATATGTCATCTATCCCGTCGTTCAAGGTGTTTTTATATCGATCCATCCAACTGATCACCAACTGCCAGCAAATACTGATAGATATCACTGATACTGAATACGCCGGTGACAAAGGTAACACCGGTAACAAACAGAATTAAATAAGCGACCACTGATACGTTAGAACTTGATTGCTGATACCAGCGATCAAATTTATTGCCGCCTTGTGCTAGCGTGGTTTTTTGCCGCGTCCACTTTTGTTTACTCAAGTGACTAAGCACATAAATCTTCACCAGAGAACCATAAATCTGATTAAAATAGATCAGAAAGGGCCAGGTAATACTGATTTTTTTGCGTGATGACAACAGCATTAACGCCTGGGAATAGCGTGTAAAAGCAATCCACCAGGCATACATCAGCAACAGTGTAATACCAAACTTGCTGGCACCAATAATTGCAGCACAAAGCCCAAAGAGTGATGTCCACATGGAGATGCGTTGATCCAGTAAATTCCACCAAACAAAGGTGCCCATGGTTTTACGTGGCACCTTGAGCGCCCGACTGTTGGTGCGCAGCATATTACCGAACCAGCGCCGCATAAGCGTATTAGCACCAATAAAAAAATTAGGGTGGGGCGGCTCTTCAATGGTAATAACTTGTACATCTGGCACATACCACATTTCCCAACCATTTTTCAGCAGGTGGTACCATGAGGACTTATCATCCCCTGTCAGAAAACGAAACCGGCCGAGCCGCCAATGATTAATGTGATCATGCTGAACACCACTAATAAAATCTGCATCACTTATTAGGCTAGCGCGAAACATGGACATACGCCCCGTCAGCGTTAATACACGGCGGGACAAGCCCATGGAAGACATATACACATGACGCTGGGCAAAACGCATGCTATACCAACGCCGGTAAATACCCGTAATAAAATCATCGCCAATCAGGTTGCATACCTCATCGGTCGTTAATGCACCCAGCTTGGGATTCAGGGCAAAAAGGCGCGCACAAGCCAATGTGGAGCCAGGAGCCAGGATGGAATCTCCATCGATGACCGAAGCTACCGCCGTACTTTTATCCACTGGCGTACTGGCAATGGCGCGAAACCCTGCTGCTAGTGCGTCACGCTTACCGGTACCTGAGATACGCACTATTTTTAATTTAACCCGGGCGGGTGGTTCATGCGCATGAAAAATGGTCTTGATGATTTTTTCCTCACTCATCTCGACAATGGACACCACGATGGTGACAGGCAGGTTACAGCGGATTGCTTCCTTGAACGCTTCGCGATACACCTGCGTGGTAACATCTGTACCAATACGAAACGTTGTCAGCAAAAAAAACACATGAGACGGGTCCGCTGCTGCACCCAGTTCTATAGTCTGGCGTCGCCACTTGGGGAAAACTATTTTCCGAAAAATGAGCGCGCGAGTAAAATGGGTTATCGCCCAACCATAGCGCCAAATAGCAATAACCCCCAAAGCGAGGACAAATTGCGTCGCCGCTGGGTCAAAATAATATGCGGGCAAAGACAGGGCAGCAACAACCAAAAGCAGAAAATAAATGAAATACCCTGTCATGCCTGATACTTTATCCGTGTGGTAATAACAAATGCCATTATAAACCGCTACTCATCACACGCCTTCAGAAAATCAGATTTCGGTGTGTTTTTCGTACGAACCATTTTTTGTCCTGGTAGTGCAATGATGGTATTACCACAGACTTTTTTCTGAGGAAGACGGATTATTTTCAATCCACCACCCTCATTGTCATATAGGTAATTACCATAGACCGTATTGTTTATGCCATCAGCGCCAGTGTCGCCACCAAGGCGTACGCCTGCCCCCACATTGGAAAAAATCGTGTTGTAGCGAATGATGTTGTTATTTCCTCTAACGGAAACCCCCCCCACATTTTTATCTTTTTGCCCCGTGCAAATATTGTGTTCAACAATATTTTGTCTCGAACCTTCTTTTATATCGACACATTCACTGCCATGAGGTGAAATGTAATTGTGATGTATCCAGTTTCCGTTGGACTGGTCTATCTCTCTTGTGGGGTTCACATCTTCGAGAATTTGCTCGGGTGCTGTACCAATATAAATGCCCTCACCATTATGTTTTCCTCGATTAAAAACATAATCCCTAAGGCCACAGTTTTGAATATGGCTGTAAGCAACTTCATTATTTGTTGCCATATACTTGATCCGGACACATTCACCATAAGCATTCTGCAACCTCATGCCGAGTAAACGCACATGACTGATACCTAAAGTCTCTTTCCCTTTGATATAAACCAGCTTATCCCGATAATGCTCCAGTTTGTCACCAAAGCCATTTTTCCCATCTACCGTAAAGTTACTCAATTCAATATGGCTATGATGCACGTCAATCACATAGCTTTTTCCTGCACCACGCACAATGGCTTCACGAGTCCCCGTAATACGTATCGGCTGCAAATCATGACCACCACGTACCGTTTCTACATCCTGATCATAAATTCCAGGCAATAAAAAAACAGTATCGCCTGCCCATGCCTGCTGAAGAGCATAATTGATCGTCTTCAGCGGGCGCTGTGAAGTCAGTCCATCATTACCATCATCCCCCTCCGGGCTGACAAAAAGCAGCTTTATCGCGGTCATTGGCTGCCCCTTAGCAGAAGAGCCCTCAGTCGCGGTTATCACTGATGGCCCCACAGCACACGCTGAACAGGCAAAAAGAATGAGGCTGTATATCAACCTCATTTTTCGGTCGCAACGTTTTGCGGTCCGATGTTTTTTCACCAACAAATTCCCTGGTATTGATCTGCGCTGCATTTCTCCGAAATACGAATCAAATCAATCACTTTTTGATCAGACCCTATTTCATCGATAACACTGATAAATTCCTTGTCATTATTACCTACAACAAGAACATCGGCATGTTCAAGTACTTCGTCCAGATGATCCGTTAACAAGCTGGACACATGGGGAATATGATTCAGCAGATACTCTTTATTTCCGCCTGTAATAGTTGCTGTTTTAACATTACGATCATAAATTTTTACTGAATATCCCTTACCAATTAACAACTCCACGAGCGTAACCTGGGGGCTTTCCCTGACATCGTCAGTTCCCGCTTTAAAGCTCAACCCTAAAATGCCAACTTTTTTTCTTCCTGCTTCTTTGATCATATTGTAGGCACGCTGAATTTGTTCTTCGTTACTGGCGAGAAGGGAACTTAGCAGCGGGGTATTTATATCCATGCTTTTGGCTTTGTAAGTAATTGCCCTGACATCTTTGGGCAAACACGAACCGCCGAAGGCATAACCGGGGCGCAGATAGTAAGGAGACAAATTGAGCTTTATGTCCTTACAAAAAATATCCATCACTTTTTGACCGTCTATCCCAAGCTCTTTGGCAATATTACCAATTTCGTTTCCAAATGATACTTTGGTTGCATGCCAACTGTTATCTGCATATTTCACCATTTCGGCCGTCGGGATTTCGGTACGAATCAACGGTGCATCGAGATCCTGATACAGGGCAGCAACAAGGTCACCAGAAACAACATCACTCTCACCAATGATAGTCTTCGGAGGGTGGTAGAAATCATAAATAGCTGTACTTTCACGCAAAAACTCAGGGTTGGAGACATAACCAAAACCTTCACCCAGCTTTTTCCCTGAATATTTTTCGATTGTTGGAATTGCAAGCTCGTAGCCAGTACCGGGCAAAACCGTGCTTCTCATCACAACAACATGGCGTTCTTTTTTATTTTTTATCGCCAAGCCTATCTCTTTGCATACTTGTTTTATGTAATCAAGATTCAAACTACCATTGGTATTGCTTGGAGTACCAACACATATGATCGACACTGAGCTTTCCTGAACGGCCTGTATGGAATTGGTTGTCGCTGACAGCAAGCCTTTGTCAACGCCGGAGGCAATAGTTTCCTCCAAATCCTTTTCGATAATGGGAGAGCGACCCTCATTAAGAATATCAACTTTGGTTTTATCAATATCAACCCCAATAATTTCATGACCATTCTTTGACAGACAGGCAGAACACACTGCACCAACATACCCCATACCCAATATACTTATTTTCATGTTGCCCATTTTTATATTTATCCATTGGTAGACGCCACATAACTTTCCAAAGCTTGTAACGGTAATTATATCGCCGCAATACGCCATACCCACAGTCAAACAATGGGGGTTTTAAACGAGACGCAAGGGGAGAAATTTAGTGATCTACTAAAACAACGAACAATGTCTTCTTGCAAGCTGTTCCTTACAAGAAAACGACCTCCGCACAATTACTGTGAACAAAGCCTAACTACTAATCTTAGTATCAAGAATACTAATAGAGGCATGGATCACATTGGGGGCAATAATCACATAAAGCCAAGGTCTTTGGAAGAGCCCCGGACACTGGATTATAAAATTTATCGATAAAGTCGGCATATTACCCAACTCAACATAGTCAGACTGAATAATGTCTCAACATAAATTTATTGCTTCCCCGATCAAAAACCACTGACTCACACCTATTTTGTAGTAAATAACTTTTCCATCATTTGCCCATTCATACGTGCTCAGGATGATAAATTGAACTCCATTTCAATCCTCTTAAACTGTAATCAGCTCAAAAAGTAAAAATCAATAATACTCATATATGCAGCTGACTCCGGCTACGGACACATATTGGCGAGCAACAATCAGGCTCAAGTCACTTGGAATCATTTTATATCCCTGAACTGAAAGCAATAACTTATCCCCATCAAGCCTCCGATCAATATGAAGAATGAGCGCATTTTATTTGCAAAATGCAAAATTTTTATTGGCAATAATTCAAGCATAAAACGAACCAGTGCTTATTGTTATTTGTGTTATGTTTTACACAAAAAAAGATAAGAGGGGGATATCTCTGAAACCAGACGAAAAACCAACCCGAAAGGAAACAATCAAAAATCGGTGAATATAAAAGAAGCCGCCGGACCGGAAAAACACGGCCTGGCCACAGACAAAAACAGGGCTTTTCGTATCATTTATTTTTTGGCTTCAGCCTTTTCATCGCGGGCAGCGTGGCCTTTTGATTCCTGAGTAAGAAAAAGCGCCAGACCAATCAGGGCAATACCAGCCGCCAGCAACAACAAATCCATGGGTGTCTCAAAATCCATACTCACTGCGTGTTCAAAGTAACGCACAATCAGGATCATCAAAATCACCTTGGCCAAGCGTGTTTTTAAATCATCCAGGCTGCGAATAATCAGCACACTGGATGCCGTCTCGGATTGCTCGGCAGGCTCAATACGACTGATAAACAACTCATACAGACCCAGCGCAAAAATCAATAATACCGTCGCCAGCAAATAGCCATCAATAATCTCCACCACGTGGGTCACCGTTGTCGCGCGTAACACTGCGCGTGTTTCAGCGGTTAAATCTGACGAGGTGTAATCAAACAGATGGGAAAACAGAATCCAGGCATCGACAGTGGCCGTGAAAAACATTACCAATGCGGTGGACAGGCTGGCGATAACCGCAAACAACACCACAAAACGACTGCCCCACAGGGCATTTTCAAACCACTCTTCCAGTCTTTTCATGGGCACCACTGCTTTGTTAGACGAAAACAGGCACACATTGTCACCCGTTAATGCACAGCGGTCAAAGACACGCTATTCGCTAAGGGCTTTATCCTGTGCCACCACAGCCTGAGACTGCGCTGCCTCAGCATCCTTGCGTGCCTGCTTGTAATCACCTTCCTGCAAAGCATGTTCAGCGTTCTGCAACAAGGCCTCGGCTGACTGCAAATCCTTGCTCGCACGCGCCTCTGCGCCTGCTTTACGGGCGGCATCCAATGCCTGACGTGCATCACTCATTTCCTGTACCGGCGGCACAGTGGCACAGGCCGACAACACAAGTGCAGACACCAAAAAGGAGATTTTAAAATGCTTTTTAAGAAAAAGTGAGATTGTATTCATTGAGCCATTGAATTTAAGAAAATATATCCGCAGCATCACGGTGAAATCAACCTAGCACCAGCCCCAAACACTGTCAACAATCTGTCAAAAAGCATATTCGGGGCGACAACGCTCGCAAGCAACCGATACAATTGCCACCTGTTAATGACACCATCAGGAGACACTGGCATGTCCACGACTATCTACCACAACCCACGCTGTTCCAAATCACGCCAAACGCTGGAGCTGCTAAAAAACAACAATGTTGAGACCCATGTTGTGGAATATCTTGACACCCCGCCGGATGCCGCCATTCTCGATGAAGTGCTTCAATTACTCAACCTCGAACCCCGCCAGTTGATGCGTACACACGAAGCCGAATACAAAGACAACAAACTCGACGATACCTCGCTGGGTCGCGAGCAACTCATCGCCGCCATGGTGGCACACCCCAGACTTATCGAACGCCCCATCGTCATCACCGAACATAACGGTAAACGCCAGGCCGCCATCGGTCGTCCGCCGGAATCCGTGCTGGACATCCTGCCATGAACGATATCCTCGTTTTATATTACAGCCGCAAAGGCAGCACCGCCGAAATGGCCACCCTCATTGCCCGGGGCATTGAAGAAACACCCGGCGCGCAAGCACGGCTGCGCACCGTACCCCCCGTGTCCGCCGTCTGTGAAGCCACTGCCGATGACATTCCCGCCAACGGCCCTCCCTATGTCAGCCACGACGATCTGCGTGAATGCAGCGGCCTGATCCTCGGCAGCCCCACCCGCTTCGGCAACATGGCTGCACCATTGAAATATTTTATCGACTCCACTTCTGATGTCTGGCTCTCTGGCGCACTCGCGGGTAAACCCGCCGCCGTGTTCACCTCCACCTCCAGCCTGCACGGCGGTCAGGAAAGCACCCTGTTGACCATGATGGTTCCTTTGCTGCATCACGGCATGCTCATCACCGGCCTGCCCTATTCCGAGACGGACTTGATGCACACCACCAGCGGCGGCACACCTTATGGCGCGAGTCACTTTGCGGGGGATGGTAATAAGCGACCGCTGAGTGAGGAGGAGAAACGGCTGTGCAAGGCGCTGGGAAGACGGGTGGCAGGGATTGCGGTTAAGTTAACTTGATGGCGCTTAAAATAGCTGCGTATCGTAGGTTGGTGGTGAGTTTGCGAACCCCAACACCCTGCTACGTTAGGGTTTGCAAGCTCACCGTTAACCTACAATAAACAGAAACCCGACTGTCCGTTGGCAGGAGAATCCCTCCAAAATCGACAACACACAACTAAATCAAATCACGCACAAACGGAACCGTAAGCTTCCTCTGCTGCACCAACGATGCCTCATCCAGGCGATCCAACAACGTAAACAACGACCCCATATCCCTTGCACTACGCCGCATCAAAAACTGCGCCACCTCATTCGGCAGATCAAATCCCCGTCCTTTTGCACGCAACTGCAACGCAGCAATTTTCCCCGTATCACCCAATTCTGACAACTGCATCACCGGCCCCCAAGCCAGACGTGATTGCAAATCAGGCAACTGCGTCTTTAGCGCTGAAGGCGCAGTATCGGCAGCGACCAACAAACGACTGCCCACATCACGTACACGGTTATAAAAATGAAACAGAGCCTCATCCCACTGAGCGTTACCTGCAATGAGTTGCAGGTCATCAATACACACCAGTGACATTTGTTCCAGACCATCAAAAATTTCGGG
>WFQM01000002.1 GCA_015487095.1 Gammaproteobacteria bacterium
CACGTATGAGGCTTGGCAGTCCTGCCGAAAAAAATATAATTTTATTGAGTGAACGCGCAATTGGTACAGACCAAAATCGTAAATTTGTTTATGTCATCAATAAAGAAAACAAAACGATTTATCGTGAAGTAAAACTTGGCGAGAGTATTGGCGGACGTCGGATTGTCAATTTTGGCCTTAAGCCAGGGGAAAAAGTTATTGTACGTGGATTAATTCGGGTTCGACCTAATATGCTTGTTAAACCAACGGTAGTGCAAGATACCTCAGATAAAAATAACCCACGTTCTCTCTCCTGAGATATCTAAGATTTATACTGAATGCTATCCACCAATATTTTTCCGCCATCATTATATATTGACACATATTTCCCCGAGGTTATTCGCCTGTAATTTTTTACCCAGAGTAATATGCTATGAATTTATCAACTCATTTTATCGATAAGCCTATTTTTGCGAGCGTGATATCGTTATTGATTTTTGTGGCCGGTTTTGTCGCCATGTTTCAACTGCCTATTGCCGAATATCCAGAAGTTGCACCACCCTCAGTGATCATTAATGCGTCATTCCCGGGTGCAAATCCTGCTGTTATTTCAGAAACTGTTGCCACACCATTAGAGGAGCAAATAAATGGTGTGGAGAATATGCTCTACATGAATTCTCTGGCCTCATCCGATGGAAAATTAACGCTGACTGTTACCTTTGCCATTGGCTCTGACCCTGATTTATCCCAGCAGTTGGTGCAAAATCGTGTTTCGCAGGCATTGCCGAGACTGCCTGATATTACCCGGCAGCTAGGTGTTACCGTTACCAAAAGTTCGCCGGACTTGACCATGGTTGTGCATTTGCGATCTCCCAATGAGCGTTATGACATGCTTTATCTGCGCAATTATGCAACCTTGAATGTGCGTGACCAATTGGCACAAATTCCGGGTGTTGGGCAGGTTAGGTTATTTGGTTCGGGTGAGTACGCAATGCGTATCTGGCTCAACCCTGACAAAATTGCGGAACGAGAAATGACACCCGGTGATGTTATTGATGCTATCCGCGGACAAAATATTCAAGTTGCCGCCGGTGTGATTGGTGGCCCGCCTTATCAGGATAACGTCGAAGTACAAATGCCTATTAATGTGCAAGGGCGTCTGCAAAGCGTGGAGGAATTTGAAAACATTCTGGTTAAACGGGAAAATAATGGAGTCATCACACGATTGGCAGATGTGGCCCGTGTTGAATTGGATGCACAAAGTTACGGGTTACGCTCTTTGTTGGATAACAAGCAGGCTGTTGCGATTCCTATTTTTTCAGCACCAGGGTCCAATGCATTGGATATCTCTGATGGTGTACGGGAAACCATGAAGAGATTAAAGAAAAATTTTCCCGATGATCTGGATTACAGCATTGTTTACGATCCAACTATTTTTGTACGTAGCTCGATTAATGCCGTTGTTATCACGTTACTGGAAGCTATTGCATTGGTTGTGTTAGTTGTTGTGATTTTCCTACAAACTTGGCGGGCTTCTATTATTCCTTTGCTGGCTGTTCCTGTGTCCATTGTCGGGACATTTGCTTTTATGTACATGCTCGGTTCTTCGATTAATGTATTGTCATTATTCGGTTTGATACTGGCGGTTGGTATCGTTGTGGATGATGCGATTGTTGTCGTCGAAAATGTAGAGCGTAATATCCGTAGAGGAAAAAATCCGCGTGATGCAACAATACAAGCGATGAAAGAAGTGACCGGCCCTATTGTTGCAACCTCATTAGTCATTGCTAGCGTATTTATTCCAATTGCTTTTATCAGTGGTCTAACGGGAATGTTTTACCAACAGTTTGCTTTGACAATTGTGATTGCCACGTTTATTTCCACCTTGAACTCCTTAACGCTTACTCCGGCTCTGTCTGCACTATTGTTACAATCGTCCGATGCCCCTAAAGACAGATTATCAAAGATCATGGATTTGTTATTTGGTGGATTCTTTCGTTGGTTCAACAAGGTATTCGATAAAAGTCGTAGTCAGTATGCGAAAAATGTAGGCGTATTTGCCTCTCGAAAATTAATCATGATGGGAATTTTTTCTGTATTAGTTGTTCTTACGGCTCTTAGTTTCAAGTTGGTTCCACCAGGATTTATTCCTGCGCAGGATAAACAATATTTGGTCAGTTTCGCACAGCTTCCACCGGGTGCCACATTGGAACGTACTGAAGCAGTAACACGTAAAATTGCAGATGCGGCGTTGGCAGAAGATGGCGTGGTGAGTGCCGTTCAATTTCCGGGTCTGTCCATTAATGGATTTGTAAACTCTGCCAGCGCAGGTATCGTTTTTGTCACGCTGGAAGATTTTAACAAACGAAAAGACCCGAGCCTGAGCGCTGGTGCAATTGCTGCGCGTTTGCAGAAAAAATATGCGGGTATTAACGAGGCATTTATCGCTATATTTCCACCGCCACCTGTACGTGGTCTTGGTATCAAAGGTGGTTTTAAATTACAAATAGAGGATCGTTCTGATCAGGGTTACCAAGCTCTGGATAATGTACTAAAGGAGGTGCTGAAACAAGCGCGTGCTGACCCGGCATTGAGTAGAGTTTTTTCCAATTATAACGTTAACGTACCACAGCTTCATGCAAATCTGGATCGTACCAAAGCGGTTCAGTTAGGTATCCCTGTAGAAGAAGTATTCCGTACCTTGCAGATTTACCTGGGTTCTTTGTATATTAATGATTTTAATCAATTCGGGCGGACCTATCAGGTTATTGCACAAGCGGATAAAGAGTTTCGCTCCAGACCTGAGGATATATTGCGCCTGCAAACACGAAATAATGATGGTCAAATGGTACCGCTGGGCTCAGTCATTAACGTTGAGGAAACATTTGGCCCTGAGACGGCAATGCGTTATAACGCCTATCGTTCCGCAGACTTAAATGGCAGTGCCGCCCCCGGGTCTTCATCCGGTCAGGCGCAACAGGCTATTAGTAAAATACTTGATGAAACTCTGCCGCCGGGTATGGACTTCGAGTGGACAGAGTTGACGTACCAGCAAATTCTTGCTGGCAATACTGCAATATATATTTTTCCGCTTTGCCTATTTTTGGTTTTTCTTGTACTTGCGGCACAATACGAGAGTATTACCTTGCCATTGGCGGTAATTTTAATTGTGCCAATGAGTATTTTATCCGCTATTACCGGGGTGTATATCATGGGCGGAGAAAATAATATATTTACGCAAATAAGTTTGTTTTTACTGGCCGGTCTAGCATCAAAAAATGCAATACTTATCGTAGAATTTGCACGTGATCTGGAAAGGCGTGGGCATGACACAATACGAGCTGTCGTTGAAGCGTCACGCTTACGTTTACGACCTATTTTGATGACTTCTTTCGCATTTATTATGGGTGTTTTCCCACTGGTGATGAGTCAGGGGGCAGGGGCAGAAATGCGCCAGGCTATTGGTATTGCCGTATTTTCCGGCATGTTAGGCGTGACTTTCTTCGGTCTGATATTTACGCCTGTATTTTATGTTTTATTTCGAAAAATTGAAATTTCCTTTAGCAAAGGCACTGTGGGAAATTGACCTGAGTCTTGATGAAAATTCATGCCAGTGCAGGTTGTTAGGAATGGAAAACCTAACGCAGAGGTGAAAAGATGCAAAGAACGTAAAGTGTATACCGTTTTTTTACGCCCTTTGCATTTACACGTCCCTAACATAATAATGTTACATTTTTCTAAAAACTAGGCTGAGTAGTTGTATTTTTTAGCTAAAAAGCGTTCTTTGTGTGTAATCACCAAAGCTTTCAGTGCCTTGTTTGTTGTTCGTGTATTTATTGAGAAGATCATCCAGTGTGCTTAAAATTTCCATTTCATCAGCCTCTTCAAGATAAACTGTGTTTAAACGCTCGCCCTCATAATCACCTCCAAGACGCAAAACATATTTTCCCGGGTTTTTCCCAACCAAGCCTATTTCTGCGAGGTAAGAACGGCCGCATCCATTTGGGCATCCTGTAATACGCGTAGTAATCGGACGACTCAAAATACCGTATTTTTCTTGTAAGGTTTCAACCTTGGTCACGAATTCTGGTAAATAACGTTGCCCTTCTGCTAATGCAAGGGGACAAGTCGGCAGTGCTACACAGGCCATCGCTTCACGACGTGTCGGGTTCATTGCATCAATGGTAATGCCATGCCTGGACAGGATACTTTCGAATTTAGGTTTATCTTTCTCAGCGATGTAAGTGAACATTACATTTTGGTTGCCCGTGAAACGAAATCCACAAAAGTCCGTTTCCGCAATTTCCTTCATGGCGCTCTTGATATTGTATTCATTCTCATCAATAACACGCCCACTTTCAACAAAGGCGGTGTAATACCACTGTCCTTTATAGTCTTGTACCCATCCAAACGCATCTCCACGGTGGGTGAAGGCAGGAACATTGCGCGTGGGTTCCATTTTATAGCCAAGACGTTTTTCAAGTTCACCAACAAAAAAATCCAGACCCAGGCGATCAAGTGTATATTTCAGGCGTGCTAATTTACGGTCTTCACGGTTGCCATAATCACGCTGCACGGCTGCAATCTGCCAGCAAACATCGAGCGCCCTGTCTTTTGGTACAAATCCGATGATATCGCTACGTCGTGGGTAGGTTTTTTTGTTGCCATGTGTTACTCCCAGACCGCCGCCAATCGCCACGTTAAAGCCTTCAAAATATTCACCTTCTCCAACAGCGATAAGACCTACATCATTCATGAATATATCTACATCATTATGTGGTGGAATGGCTATTGCAATTTTGAACTTACGAGGAAGATAGCGGTTTTGATATAAAGGATCTTCTTCTGCCTCATGTTCAGGTGGAAGCTTTTCGCCATCAAGCCAAATTTCGCTATATGCTTTGCTTTTCGGTAGTAAGTGTTCACTGATTTTTTGTGCATATTCATGAACTTCCGCATGAAAACGCACAATTGCAGGATTTGATCCCGTCATCACATTACGGTTTACATCGCCACATGCTGATATGGCATCCAGGCCAAGGGCATCAAAATCCTTCATTACAGGTTTCATGCGAGTTTTGACAACGCCATGGAGCTGCACCGTTTGACGGGTGGTTATTTTGATCACCCCACTCGCCTTGTCATCACAGCTCTCTTGTAGTCCGAGCCATTGTCGAGCGCTCACATCTCCGCCTGGAATACGAAGGCGAATCATAAAGGAATACGCCCATTCCAGTTTTTTGTCGTCACGTTCGGCGCGTCGATCACGGTTGTCTTGAACATAAGAGCCATGAAATTTAATAAGCTGCTTGCCTTCTTCATCCACATTACCAGTGAGAAGGTTCTCCATCTGTTCACTCAAATCACCACGAAGGCCACGGCTTGCGGTTTTCATGCCTTCAACGTCTGAAAGGTTTTCCGGTTTGTTGATCTCTGTGTCCATTAGTAAACATCCTTTAAATAACGGTCATTTTCTTCTAAATCCGCAACGAAATCTGCGGCCTCTTCGGGGGATAAAGACTTCTGCGCAGTAATGATGTCAATCAGCGCCTGATCAACATCTTTGCTCATTGGGTCTCTGGTTCCACAGAGATAAAGGATTGCTCCATTATCAATCCATTCCACTATATCTTTTGCTTTTTCTTTCAGGAGATCCTGCACATAAACTTTATGCGTCTGATCGCGAGAGAAGGCCAGGTCAATCTTATTCAGTGTTTCCGTAGCCAGATGTTCCTGCCATTCGGTTTGGTAAAGAAAGTCACAGTGCATATGTTGAGCACCAAAAAACAACCAGTTGCGCCCACCGGCCCCACGTTCCGAGCGCTCATAAATGAAGGATCTAAATGGCGCAATTCCTGTGCCAGGGCCGATCATAATGATGTCTTTATCGTCTGAGGCTAAATTAAAGCTTTGATTTTGATGAATATAGAATTCAATTTCATCACCTTCCTGGCGTTCCGCCAAATATTTAGAATATGTGCCATACCCAATACTGCCATCTTCATTTTCATACGTCGCCAGCGCCACAGTCAGGTGAATTTCACCTTCATGGTAAGAGGGGGAGGAGGAGATGGAATAAAGTCGTGGCGTATTGTCGCCATGATTGTCTTCATCAGGAAGCATAATCCCTGCGGCATCTCCGCAGGTATAAATAATATCGTCTTCATATTCCAGTTCGATATGAAAGGTCTGTCTGGCTGAATCAATGTCGTTCAAATTTACGATATGCTTTATAATACCTTTAACTGGCTCCAGGCGTGTATAGCCTTTACCAGTACGCACAACAAACTCCTCGCTCAAAGAGGAGGCCTCCTCCGCGACAGAAGTGCTTGCGCCAACCAGATCATTCGTAGATTTAACGGTTTGCTCAATCCATGCAGAGGTATGACTTGCATAATCGACGTCAAACAGAAGAGGAGCCTGAAATGGTTTTCCACCGAGGCGCTGTAATTCTTTATCCAGTTTGGTTGCTGCTCCACAGAATATCTCATAACTGGAGTCGCCAAGTCCCGCTACGACATAGTTTAATCCACTGAGTTGTTCGTCACTTGCGTTCTGAATATCTTCAAAAAATGGAAGGGCGCTTTCTGGTGGGTCGCCTTCGCCGTGCGTACTGACAATGAATATTGTAATCGTATCCGGGTTGATGTCTTTAACCTTTAAACGATTGACGGCCGAGGTTTTCACTTTATACCCTGCGGCCCTTATTGCTTTCATCACCTGGAGTGATAATCCTTTGGCATTGCCAGTCTCTGTTGCGAAATAAATGACCGCAGGCGGTTTTTCTAAATTGAAGGTGCTGGAGGATATGTTGGTATTGACGTTTCCTATTTGTCCTTGCATGTAGCCTGCAAGCCAAATTTTTTGCTCATGGTTAATGCTGCCAAGTAGTTGTTCCAATAGTTTTTGCTGATTTTTTATAAGCATATCTAACTCTACTCCCTGTTCCCTGTTATGCCCGTACTAATTTTCCATCAACCATGTGGGCCAAAATTGCTTGATTTGCGTAGTATCATTTTTTTTATCACAAATAATCTGCATGTGCGACATGCATCTAATAGACAGAAACCTATTATACGGAATTTCATACGCGTGAATATAGTTTTTTAGGCTGGGCGCGGCCTATATCTATCAACCGATAAGTTTTTAGAATATTTCGTATTATTATCAATCTCTTAAAATGTCTGGTCGTTATGAGTGCTGTGGTGTTTGGGTTGGAGCCGTTAATCAAAATATAAATACTATCTAATACACCAAGGGGTATGCGCTTATGCGGATCTAAACCCGGTATAAATTGATTCGATATGGAAAAACCTGTTTAGGAGACATTTTGATTTTTATAAAAATGTAAAAGTTATTTTCTTGCGTCACGCCAATTTTCCACAAGATAGAAAAAGGATAAGTATAAATATTTAAAATTCATATTTTGGTGGACAATCGCACATCCGAAACTAAACCGCAACTTGAATTAAATATTGTTATATCAGAAAAGAAAAACTGGATGAGTTTTCTGCCAGGTAGTCCATGGAAGTATTTTTATAAATAAGGATTAATTATCATCTGGTTGAGTCGTTTAAATATAAAATGATTATTTAAGTGTTGAATTATTGCTTAATAACATGGGTATATATGGGCGCTTTTGTAGAAATATCCATGATTTGTATACATAAGTTTACTTAATTTTTAAGTGCCGTTGGCAATAATTATAAGAATAATACAAATTCCTTATTAACCCGATAATAAGAAGATTGAAAAACTGATTTGTAGTGAATGAATTGGAAAAATAAATCATGCCGTATGATAGGTAAGAATGTGAAATTATCATTGAGGTGATTTGCCATTTAAGTTAATTTTTATTTTAAATAAAACCGTGTCACTTTATATTTAGGCTTAAGTGTACGTCATATTTTCTGCATAGCGAGGTGAAATGACGCCTAAATCTCAATCGCCATGGGTATATTGCAAGGAGTTTCAACGCGGCCATGAAGGGAATAGGGTGCGCACACGACCTAAATCCCAAACGCTACGGGTATAAATATGAAACAACACTTAACGTTGCAAGGCTTAAATGCCGGGAACAGGGAGTATATCGTCATATGCAAATCTATTGTTTCGGGATAAAGCATTATTTTTGACAATGAAAAGACACTGTAAACTGGTCAGCCTATCAGGCAAGAAACTGAAAGGAATATACCACCATATATTATCGTGATGATGGCAGTGGTTTTTTGCTTAAATAATAAGCGATTAAATAATCCTTTGTTATTGGATTATTACATTTTGGCAATATTAAGCACACTATACCCGTGGTGTTTGAAATTTAGGTTTAAGTGTGCATCATATTTGTTTCATGTCACCAAAAGTAGGCGCTTTTAGGCGAGGCGAAATGACGTGTGATAGCCGTTCTATTGCAAGGATAACAACGCAGCCATGGCGCAAATAGGGTATGCACACGACCTGAATCTCAAACGCTACGGGTATATTTCTAATATTTTTCAAGTACGTTAGCTGATGTAAGGTCTATCAAATAATCTATGGCTAGGTAGAATTACTTAGTTGGCCTGAAGTTTCGGCAATACATTCATGTGAGCACTTGGCTTTGATAAACTGTGAGTGATGTTTGAAGCTTGGTATTTCTGTATACGTTCTGTTCATTTTGTCTTTATCATAGGCAGGAAAAATAATGAGAAAGGGCCGGATTGTTAGCAAGGAATTTACTATTTCTATGGTGAATATGATGTTCGTAACAATCAATAAATAAATTTTTTATGTTGTTTTCGATGGAAATTTATTTGTTTATTGAGTGGAGCGGATTACTGCTAATTCCAGTGGGTTGCTGCTACAGACTACTATTAATAGATGGCCTTAGCGATTGCAAAAAACTCAAAATTTGATACACTTCTTGCTTGTAAGTCTTTTGATTTTTAGTCGAGTTTGAAGATTTGCAATGAAGATGTCTGGATAACATTCGGGGTAACTCCTGGCATGCTATAGGGGATTACCCTCACTTGTTTTAGATGTTATTGAGGGGTGTATTTAATACACAAAAATCAACCGGAATTCGAACATCATGTCTAATTCCACATTAAGTGTTTGTATAAAATCAAGGAGATAAAATCTGATGGATCTATTGAAGCTTAAGACAAAAAAACGAATGATTGGTGCTGCAGTATTGCTGAGCGCAGCCCTTTTTGCATCCAGTGCGACCGCCGAGAATGATATGACTCCAGGGGCAGGGACTGTTACTGTGCAGGATATCAACTTTGATCAAATTTTGGACATTATCACAACCGGTGGTCCGGGCAATAAACTCAATGTGTTCTTGGGTAATGGTGACGGCACGTTTAATCAAATGTTCCAGGCAGGTTTAGGATTGGGTGTAAGCGCAGGGCTGATCGATGCCGCAGATGTGCCTGAAATTTCATTTTATCAAAACATGATGGTTCTCCATCTTGCGGGCACTTGCTGTCCTGATGATGCTGCTGCCGGTGATGGTTCTGGCGGTGGTGACGCAACGGGTGGCTTGCAGATCCCTGGTGCTGCTGCTGCATTTTGTGCCCCGGGGATTCCTCAGGAATTTCTCGATATTTTGTCTGCCGGGGGAGATTGCTAAGTAACAGTTAAGCTGTAGGTGGTTGTATTTTTCTTAATACACCACTTCTTAGTTAGCGGCTGGGGCCAGGCATGGTTGTTTGGCTCCGGCTGTTTTTGAAATTCGGCAGAAAAAATTCAGCTTATCTATTCAGTTCAGCGCTAACGGATGTTAACAAGCCGCTGGCCTTTCCTATATACAGTACTTTTACCTATGCACGTTTTGTTTGCGGGCATCGCAAAGAAACCATTGGATGGTATTCCATCTTCATATTTTCACTGAAAGTTGCAGGTTGTTCAGTTTATCGCAAGTGCCTTTGATTGATGTTTATCAAAGTCGAGGTTATTGTCCTAAATGATAGACTCGTAAACATTCTGTTACAGCATATCACGGGCTTGATTTTTATCTGAATCTTCGTGATGGTACTATACAAACCATTCAGCTAGGGGTTCCGGAATGGGTGTATTTTCGGTCTCAGGCAGACTGGGAAAAATATCGCTGTAAATATATAGCAAAAGGTTCTTTCTCAGTAGCTTCCAGTTCATGCTGGCGCACCCATGATTGCTCCGCTTGTTGGATAAACTCGCTTTCTCTGCTTGGGTTTGATGGCAGTTCTTGGAAATAGGCTTGATGCTGTTGTGACATGCGCAGGGCAAAATGGAAAAAACCTTCATCCTGTTTCCGCATTTCTGCCAGCATACGTGCAGAGGGAGTACGGTCCGGGTCTTTGATTTTTTCAGCCTGAATAGCAAGGGCACTCGTATAGGGTTTATCTTCATGTCCGCTATCCAATAATGCGCATACCCCGGTCATGGCTCCGATGATTTCAGTCGCCCAGTTTTTTAAGGAGACCTTTTTGCCATTTCGGTTTAGCATTAAATGTGGGTCGCGTCCCCGATGCGCTGTGGACAGTTCATTGCTATCAATATCTCTACGTTCCTGTTCGCTAATGGGTGGGCTTTCATGTAATAAACAAAAAACCAGAAAAGCTTCCAGGAAATGTAATTGTCGTTCACTGATGCCTAGCGGGTCATAGGCGTTGACATCAATAGAGCGCAGCTCAACATATTGTACGCCACGGCGAAGTAATGCGTGGGAAGGTTTTTCAAAAGGGTCAACAATTTGTTTGGGGCGAATGGTGCTGTAATATTCATTTTCAATTTGTAAAATATTCGCATTGAGCTGTTCGTAACGCCCGTTAACTATTACGCCTAATTTCTCAAATTCGGAATAGGGCGTTTCAGTAGCTCTCATCAGGCTGGCCGTATAGGTTTCCAGGCTGTCGTAATTAGCTTTGACGCCCATCTCGGCTTCTTTATTATTTTGATAGCCAATATCACCCATGCGCAACGAGGTGGCAAAGGGTTGAAAATAGGTGTGTTCATCAAAAGAATCCAGCAAGGTGGGCTGGCCGCCTAAAAAGGATTTGCACACGGCGGGAGACGCGCCAAACAAATAGGGCACCAGCCAACCGAAGCGTTGCAGATTGCGAATCAAACCGAAGTATTGTTCGGAAATAAATGTTTGCCTGTTTCCCGGGTGCTGTTCCAGTTCCTGATACAGGGGCCAGAAAGCATCGGGAAAAGAATAATTAAAATGTACCCCGGCGATGACCTGCATAACGCGACCATAACGATGGCCTAAGCCACGTCGATAAACGGTTTTCATCATCCCTGGGTTGGAATCACCGTATTGGGCAATAGGAATACTGGTCTCTCCTGCTACTACGCAGGGCATACTGGTGGCCCAGAGCCGTTCGTGCTCCGGTGCTGCGGCCAGCACGTTGTATGCAAACTGTTGGGTGTCACGCAGAAAACTCAGTGCTGATGGAATATCGGTGCAGGGTGGCGTTACAAACTCTGTCAGTGCTTCAGAGTAGTCGGTGGTGATGTACGGGTGCGTCAACGGTGAGCCCAATGCCAGCGGGTGCTGGGTTTGCGCCAGATGACCTTCCGGGGAAACGCGTAAACTCTCTTTTTCCAGGCCAATCCGGCTTTTTGCCAGTGGGCGGTTACCCCCCCGATTCACCAATTTTGAAAGTCGCTGTTCAGCGATGCGGTACAATGCGTGCCCCTGTTTGTTAATATTCAAGCGGGCTAATTGTGCCGGATCTGGGACAGAAAATCACTCTGGCCGATACCGGGGCTATTTATCTCCCTTTTAACAGGTATTGTATACTGGATAACAAGATCAACACTGCGGAGTGTCCAGAGGCTTCACATGGATAAAAATACGAACTGGAAACAAAAACTCACGACAGAACAATATCGTATTACCCGCGAGGGTGGCACTGAAGCCCCTTTTAGTGGTGAGTATTATGAACACAAAGAAGTTGGCACGTATCGTTGTGTGTGCTGTGATGCGCCGTTGTTTCATACCCGGCAAAAATATGATTCGGGAAGTGGCTGGCCCAGTTTTTGGGCAGCACTTAACGATAAAGCCATCCGGGATATCTCTGATCACAGCCATGGCATGCTGCGCACAGAAACTCGTTGTGCGCAGTGTGATGCCCATTTAGGCCATGTGTTTGAAGACGGACCACCACCCACCGGTTTACGTTATTGCATTAACTCGGCTTCGCTTTCTTTCCTTGCTGACAGCGATACTCATCCAGACGATGAAATATAGCCTTATTCACCGCATAACTGAATTCGGTCATTTGTTATTTCGTAGATCCACCCCTTTTATCAGGTATAAATTATGAACCAGGAAACACACTGTCCCTGTGGCAGCCAGGAAGTTTTTGCAAATTGTTGTGAGCCTTATTTATCGGGCGATAAAATTCCCCTTACGGCGGAAATATTAATGCGCTCACGCTATACCGCCTATACCCGCATGGATGATGATTATTTGCTGGCGACTTGGCACCCGGATACACGGCCCGATACTCCTCATCCCAGCGATGATGGTGATGACACCACCTGGACAGGACTGTCGCTTCTGCGTACTGAAGCAGGGTTGGAAGGTGATAAAACCGGCGTTGTTGAATTTATTGCCAGCTGCAATGTTGGCAAAAAGCCCTCACAATTACATGAAATCAGTGAATTCACCCACGATGGAGAGCGTTGGTTTTATGTTGATGGGTTGGATCAGCAACCCGTGCGCAGAGAGTCACCCAAAGTCGGTCGCAATGAGCCTTGTCCTTGTGGCAGTGGAAAAAAATATAAAAAATGCTGCGGTTGAATCCGCAATGGAAAATATACAATCCGGCCATGGTCAGCATCGCTTAACATCAACAAAATATCCTCTTTGTTTTTTGGGGCATGATATTGACGTGCCCATGAACGTCGGGAGTTTGTTCAGAATTGCCGATGCGCTTGGCGTGGAGAAAATATATTTATCCGGGACATCAATCGCTCCCCCTAATAGAAAAATAAAGAAAACATCACGGTCCACCGAAAAATATGTACCGTATGTTTATGAAAAAGACCCGGTCAGAATAATAGAAAGCCTTAAACATTCAGGTTATACGATTATCAGCCTGGAAATCACTTCCTCAAGTATCGATATAAAAAATCTCGACATTTCAAAAAATGAAAAGATATGTCTTGTTTTAGGGTCTGAAAATGCAGGTGTTAATCAAGCACTGCTTGATCTGTCGGACATTACGATTCATATTCCGATGCTTGGGAAGAATTCTTCAATGAATGTAGCGATGGCCAGTTCAATTGCCGCCTTTGAAATAACCCGTCAATATTGATTTTTTGAATCTGACTTTTCCCGTTTTCATTATGACGATGGCGGATATTGTCTGAGAATAAGTGTGTCACCCCGTTGGGTAAATTCCAGGTGCTTTAAAAAGCTCATGCCCAGCAATACTTTATTGCCTTGCATGTTGGGATTGATTGATGCGCGTACCTGTCCCAGCACAATGCCACCCAAATCCACTCTATCCAGACGGGTCGCGTATACAGTGATTGTGCCATTGGCGGTTTGGTATATCATTGGTCTGCCACGTTTCAGGCCGATTTTCTGCGCCAGTTCCTCGGGCACAGACACATCACTGGCCCCTGTATCCAGCAAAAAAACCACTGGCACATTGTTAATGCTACCGCTGGCTACATAATGTCCAAAACGATTGCGTTGCAAAGTCAGCTCACGCGCGCCATCAGTAGTTAGATCCAACGACAAATCCTGGTTGGGGTTATGTTGTTTTTCCTGCCACGAATGAAAAAACATGACCAGCAGCCCCATGATCACCACCCACATAGCGATGGTCATTTTCATGCCCAGGCGACGGTGTGGGTTTATCGGGTCAGATTCCTGTGACTCATGCGGGTCATTGTTATTCATAGGTTATTACACCATTAAAATGATTGTTAATCCTCCCCCATAGCCATCAGGCTAAGCCCTACCCGTGACAGGAGAGTGGAGCCAGATTTTTTTGTTTTATTCTATTCAACACAGAGTAAGGCTAAGGGTGGAACAAGCGCAGCGGTTCCACCAATAGGTTAATAAGAACCAACAAATCGCCTCTATGTTCACTGCCCGCTAACAAAAAATCAAAATCCTGAAACAAAAACCCGATTGCCTGAAACAGAAAAAAGCCCTCACGCAATAACGACTCACTGGCAAGCAGCGACGACAAGGTGGACGTTGATATACCCGTAGCGATTGAGATTTAGGCCGTATGCACGTCCTATTTACCCCATGGCTGCGTTGAAACTCCTTGCAATAGAACGACTATTCCGCGTCATTTCGCCTTGCCATGAAATCGATATGACGCACATTCAAGCCTAAATTCCAAACGCTATGGGTATCGCTGATCGCGCTTTGAATATGTCCCATTCCCGTTTGGTGGAACCGCTACGCTTGTTCCACCCTACTCAGGTAGGGTTTAACTTAGGAACGTTCACGAAATAACTTCTGCACTCTGGCTTGCCATTTTACTCCGGCTCAAACGATCTCAATCGTTACATAGGCCAGCTATGCGCCTCTTGAGATCGTTTGAGCCGAAGCAAAATTTCTACGCCATAGTTGCAGAAGTTATTCCGTGCACGTTCCTTATTGGCTGAAAGCCACGACATGATGCATGTCAGCGCGGATGCCGACTTGTGTGCCAATGGTGTAGTCGTGGTGGCTGGGAAATAATGATAATACCTGGTTACCGGACGGCAGCTCCAGGGTGTACATGACTTCGGCCCCTTTGAAAGCCTTTTGGGTAATGAGCCCAGTGAGAGGGCCATCGGTATCGGGCACAATATCATCCGGGCGAATCAGCACTTCCACTTCGGTACCTTTGGGCCAGTTATAAGCACGGTCACCCGTCAGTCGTCCCAGCTCGGTATCAACCGTATCGGTTTCCACCATAATGCCTTTCAAAAAAGTGCCCTGGCCAATAAAGTCGGCAACAAAACGATTTTGTGGTTCGTGGTAGAGATTAAAAGGTGTGTCCCATTGCCGAATACGTCCCTGATCCATGACGCCGATATAGTCGCCCAGAGCAAAGGCCTCGTCCTGGTGGTGGGTGACCAGAATACCGGTGATACCTTCCTGTTTAAGGATTTCGCGCACTTCCAGACTGAGGCGTTCGCGAGTATCGATATCGAGATTGGAAAAGGGCTCGTCCAGCAAAATGGCCTCAGGTTGTGCGGCCAGCGCGCGGGCCAGGGCGACACGCTGTTGTTGCCCTCCAGACAGCTCGTGGGGGAAGCGTGTCTTGAATTCTTCCAGCCCGACCATTTGCAGCATGCGTGCTACCATTTTTCGCCGGTCTGTACTGGAGATCTTGCGCAAGGCAAAGCCGACGTTGTCGCTGATATTCATGTGCGGAAACAGAGCGTAGTCCTGAAACACCATGCCGAGACGGCGTTTTTCCGGTGCCAGCGCATAACCGGGGCGGGATACGGTGTTGCCATCGATGCAAATTTCACCGTGGAAAATGGGTTCAAAGCCAGCGATGGCACGCAGAGCCGTGGTTTTGCCGCAACCGCTGGGGCCCAACAGACAGACTAGGCTGCCACGCTTAACATGCATGGACAGGCCGCTGACTACCGTTTGCTTACGGTAGCGACATTCTATATCGCGAACATCCAGCAGAGGACTCATGAGGTTTTTCGGGCGTCGGTGGCGGCGTGAGTGAGAATCATTCCCGATATGATACCAGATCACCCGCGTTTAGATGTGTACTAAGCGCTAAATTACCCGGCTGGTGCTTTTTACTGAAAGTGTATCAGAAGGCTGCGTTGTTGTGATGCTGGCAAATGAGGTGTCATAAACGCAAAGGCCACAAAGGCCACAAAGGCGCAAAGAACGCAAAGTTAACTCTTTTTCTTTGCGCTCTCTGCGTCTTTGCGGCCTTTGCGTTAAATACTCATTGTCTTTTGGGATGCGGGTGTATTGAATTCAGCCAATCAAAAACTCCAACAGGGCTTTTTGTGAGTGCAGGCGATTTTCTGCCTCATCCCACACCACGCTTTGCGTGCCATCAATAACGGCAGCCGCCACTTCTTCACCGCGATGGGCAGGCAGGCAATGCATGAATAGGGCGTCGGGTTTGGCCAGTGCCATCAATTCCGGGTTGACCTGATAGTCGGCAAATGCCTGTTCGCGTGCAACCTGCTCTTCTTCCTGGCCCATACTGGCCCACACATCGGTGACGATCAGGTCAGCATCCTGCACGGCTGCGCGGGGTGATGTGCTTAAAGCGGCACAGCCTTCACCCGCCGCGAGGATTTGTGCATCAGGCAGATAACCTTCAGGACTGGCTATTTGCAACTGGAAGCCAAACTGTTTTGCGGCGTTAATGTATGAGTGGCACATGTTGTTGCCATCGCCGATCCACGCCACACGCTTGTCGCTGATGTCGCCGCGATGCTCAAAGTACGTCTGCATGTCGGCCAAAAGTTGGCAGGGGTGGTATTCATTGGTGAGCGCATTGATGACCGGCACCCGTGAATATTCTGCAAAGCGCTGGATTTTTTCATGCTCGAAGGTGCGGATCATGATGATATCCACCATGCGCGACAATACCCGTGCCGAATCTTCAATGGGTTCGCCACGGCCCAGTTGTGTGTCGCGCGGCGACAGAAAAATGGCTTGGCCACCAAACTGCACCATGCCTGTTTCGAAGGAAACCCGGGTACGGGTAGAGGATTTTTCAAACACCATGCCCAGCACTTTGTTTTTTAAAGGCTCAAAAATGGTGCCCGCTTTTTGTTGGGTCTTCAGTTCAATAGCACGTTGGATCAGCTTATGTAACTCATCACGACTCAAATCATTGAGGGTCAAAAAATGGCGCACGTTCATGGACTGTCTCGCTGGAAACTACAAATGATTAACGGGAAAGAAAATCGCGGATAAGCGTGCTGAGCTGCTCAACCAGTTGCGTTGCTTCGTCATTGCTCATAACCAGCGGCGGCAGCAGTCGCACCACGTTGTTCGCAGTAACATTGATCAGCAGACCCTCAGCCAGCGCAATTTTGACTAACTCGGCACAGGGTCGGTCCAGCTCGATGGCCAGCAACAGCCCCTTGCCGCGAATCTCGTTAACGCCCTCGACATCGGCCAGTTGCTCACCAAATGCGGCTAGCAGCCGTGTGCCTAAAGACGCAGCACGCTCACAAAGTTTCTTTCTTTCAATAGTGTCGATAACGCTCAGAGCCACCCGGCAAACCAACGGATTACCACCATAGGTGGAGCCATGATTACCGGGCTGGAAAGTGTGCGCCGCCGCGCCGCGTGCCAGACAGGCACCGATGGGCATACCGTTGCCCAGCGCCTTGGCGAGAGTCATTACGTCGGGTGTGGCATCGCTTTGCTGCTGGTACGCAAACCACTGTCCGCTACGGCCCATGCCAGTCTGAATTTCATCCAGCATCATCAGCCAGTTATTGTCATTACACAGAGCGCGGATACCGGGCAGGTAATTATCATCGGGAATGCGAATGCCGCCTTCGCCCTGTATAGGCTCCACCAGCACGGCCACGACGTTTTGATTGTTTTTGGCCACAGCAGCAATGGCATCAAGGTCGTTGTAAGGCACGCGCAGGAAACCGCTCACCAGCGGCTCAAAACCCGCCTGCACCTTACGATTGCCGGTAGCGCTCAGGGTGGCCAGAGTACGGCCGTGGAAACTGCCTTCCATAACAATAACCGTAGGCTTTTCAATGCCTCGGGAATGACCGTGCAAGCGCGCAAGCTTGATGGCGGCCTCATTAGCCTCGGCACCGGAATTACTGAAAAACACCCGTTCCATGCCCGCCAGCGCAGTGAGTTTGTCTGCCAGTGCCTGCTGATGGGCGATGTGATACAGGTTGGACGTGTGTATCAACTGGCCAGCCTGTTGGCAAATGGCCTCGGTCACGGCGGGGTGGGCATGGCCCAGACCACAGACAGCGATACCACCGAGGGCATCAAGGTAACGTTTACCCTCAGTGTCCCACAACCAACAGCCGTCACCCTTATCAAAGGTAACGGGTAACGGAGCATAAGTGTGCATTAACGCATCGGACATAGCTTTCAATTTCCCAACGGACGGACAAAAAAACCGCCAAAAACAAAAAGGCAGTCCCCAATAGAGACCGCCATGCAATATTAGACGGAAATTCTAGCGATTTGCTGAGAGAGAGGCAATAGCCGGAAAACCCGCTGCGATCCTCTCAAAAACCACCGTGGCCCTAGGCACCCATGTAATACAGCAGCGGAATGGACAATACAACGTTGATGCGTGAGGCGGGCAAGACGAGTTATATCGGCAGGTATTTGCACAAAATTGAAATAATACAGCATGCTCACTCAGCCCCTGGTCTTCCTGGGGAATCTGATAATATAAAATTCCGAAAACTGGTCGTAATGATTCTTGCTCCTGTGGAAGCGGTGAAAAATATAAAAATGCTGTTTGGTTGGGGGGCGGTGGAGAAATAAGGAACGTATATATTCTTTATTGGTTTTTTATTTAATTTCTTTGGGTTTAATTCCTCGCAGCTTGTTGCGTAAGTTTTTTGTTCAAATGTCTAAGCGCTTCAGCTGGCAGTTGTAATACCTCGCTTCATGTAGCGAGATAGCTTACTGCGGGGTAGTTTATTTACCGGTTTAGCGACCATGTGGCTTTTTTGTTCGTTTAATCTCAGATAAGGCCTTCAAACCAGCATTCCGCGCCACATGGCGCACTATATGATGTTGATTCTTATCAGGCTCAGGTAATGGAGGTGATTGTTCTCCTGATGCATCAGAGTTTTTTTTAGGCTGGCCTTTATTTTTCATCATGGTCAAACTCTTCCCAGATCATATTACCATTTTTGTCAGATTTTCCTGAAGCTAATTGATCGGGCTCCTTCTTGGCAACATGTTTGGTTGCCCGCATTTCTGCCACAGCCCTCCGGGCAGCAGTTAATGCTTTTTCTTTGTTTGGCTTGTTATGCATTTTTTCATTTTGTTTGTCGCGTATATTTTTAATATTGCTCATTACCTAGACCCGCCTTGTGCAGCAATCATTTTTTGCATTATAAGAAAAGCCTTTACGCACATAATAATCTCGTACAAAATCATTAACGGGATGCATGATATTAATGTGATCGGCTCCGATTAAGGCAGCATAAGCGCTAAGTGCTACATAGGTAATATCCAGCAATGATATTTCGCTTTGAGGAGCCTTCTCAATAAAATCAAGTCTGAGGCCTGTGCCGGCATAAGTAGGACGCCCCAGTGATAACCCGACCAACTTGTTATTTTTCCAGGCTACCGCTTCAAACCGTTTAGGATATTGAAGTTTCCACGACATGTAGGTGTTTGGCCAATCCCATGCCTTGACTCGTTGAGGATTATTTTCCCATTTTTGAAATGCAGAGTAAGCTCTGTTATCGGCTTGTGTTAATAAGACGCCATCTCCCTGCGACGAAAGTATTTCATTGGCTGTGCGCAAGGCCTCTACCCTGTAGACTTCATACTGTTTTTCCAGTTCTTCTTTCATTCGAAGTTTTAGCATATTGTTTCCCGCTTGGCCCCGATCACTATTGAAATACTGGTGTCGCATTAAATCTGAATATTCTACGATGTATGCGTGTTATCGTCCTACGACTAGAGGTTATCTGGACAAAAACCAGTCTACCGACTTCAATTTTCCTGTCAAGGAAAGGGGGGATCAATAAAGCCAGCGAAGCCAAAGAAGGAGGGAGATTAGAGGAGAAGACGGATCTTGTATTCACTTTATTTCATTTTCAAACTCTTGAGCAATAATTTTATCAGCATTTGGCATGTTAAAATGTATTCATGATAGCTTTTCTCGTATATCAGACTGCTGATTTTTGGGGTGAAAGCAAGGGTTTGTGTTGATGGATATAGTAAATCAGTGTTTGAAAGTTGTATGAGACATTCTGGAAGATTTGAAATTAATAAGGATAAATTTTCTTGTATATACAAGTGCATCGAAGTTAGTGCGGGTAAAGTTAAATGAGCCAAAAAAAATATGTGGCCCATGTAAAACAAAACAGTAATGCAGAATGGGCTTCTCCGCATTATCTTGAAGAGCATTTGCGTGACGTTGAACGTTTGGCGAGTGATTTTGCAGAAGGTGTTGGTCTTGAATGGGCTGCGCTATCCGGGCGATGGCATGATTTAGGAAAATACAGGAAAAGATTTCAGGAGTACATTCGACTGAAATCAGGCTATGAATGCGAAAATGCACATGTCGAAAATGGAGCGAGAGCACCGCATTCAACAGCAGGTGCTATACATGCTGTAGAACAATTTCCCCCGGGTTTTGGCCACATTATTGCGTACCTGATTGCAGGGCATCATGCCGGATTACCTGACTGGCACGGTGGGAAAGGTAGTCTGGGATTCCGATTAAAAGATGGTGTGGAAGAGTATCAGGAGGCAATGGCTGAGAATATACCCGCAGATATTCTTCAGGGAGAGTGCCCGTCGTTACCGGCCGTTGCGAAGTCTTCCGAAACAATTTCTCTATGGATGAGGACATTGTTTTCATGTCTGGTCGATGCAGATTTTCTCGATACCGAGATTTATATGCAGCCTGAAAAGGCAAATCTCAGAAGGCAGGATGTTAGCCTGGAGACACTGCAAAAACGTTTCTCAACTGCAATGACTGAGCTTCAGGAAAACAGCGAAGCATCACTGCTAAAGAATATCCGGAACAGAATATTGGATGAATGTTATTCCGCTGCCGAGTGGCAGCCTGGTCTGTTTAGTTTAACCGTGCCTACTGGCGGAGGGAAAACCCTCTCCAGTCTGGCTTTTGCCTTGAAGCATGCGCGCATTTATGAAAAAAAGAGAATTATCTACGCAATTCCGTTTACCAGCATTATTGAGCAGAATGCAGATGTTTTCAGGGATTTTATTGGTGATGATGCCGTGCTTGAGCATCACAGTAATCTTGATGTAGAACCTGAAAAAGAAAACAGCAGATCAAGGTTAGCCTCAGAAAACTGGGATGCACCGCTGATCGTTACTACCAATGTTCAACTGTTTGAATCTCTGCACGCATCACGTACCAGTCGGTGCCGCAAGCTCCACAATATTGTTAACAGCATTATTATTCTCGATGAGGCTCAACAGATTCCGCGAGATTTTCATGCGCCAATCACGCAAACAATGCAGCAATTATCAGATCATTTTGGTGTGACCTGGGTGTTGTGTACTGCAACACAGCCAGTTCTGGTTGAGTCGAAAAATGCCTTTGGACAGCTGTTATTGAAAGGTTTGAAGAATGTCCGGGAAATTGTTAAAAACCCTGCTGAACTCGCCAAAGGTCTGAAGCGGGTTGATGTTCAATTACCTGCTGTAGACACTCCCCGATTAAGTTGGCAAGCGCTGTCTGAAGAGTTGATATTGGAGGACTGTGTGCTTGCTATTGTGAATACCCGGCGACACGCTAAAGAATTATTTGAATTATTGCCGGACGATGGCAATAAACTTCATCTCTCAGCAAATATGTGCGCTCAACATAGAACGGAAGTCATTGAAGAAATTAAAGAACGATTAACGCAAAGAAGGAAAGGAGATCAACGGCCATTAAAAGTGATCAGTACACAGCTTATTGAAGCGGGCGTTGATGTTGATTTTCCGGTGGTTTATCGAGCCATGGCGGGCTTAGATTCTATTGCGCAATCCGCAGGGCGTTGTAACCGTGAGGATAAACTGGATGGGTTTGGCACGGTGGTTGTGTTTAAGCCAGAGCAACCGGCTCCCCCTGGTTTTTTGCGACAAGGTGAAGATGCAACGATGGAAATGATTGCTTCCGGGCAGCTTGCAGAGCCATTGTTGTCGCCAGAAAATATTGAACGATATTTTTCATTAATGAATGTCAAAGGTGAGCGGGATAAACACGATATTTTGGGGTTGCTAAACGCAAGTCATAGTAACGATGCCCCTTTGGCCATTCAATTCCGAACGGCAGCGGAGAAATTCCGTTTAATTGATAACAAGGGGGTATCAATTATTGTCCCTTTTAAACCCAAAGGTATGGAGAAAAGTCCTGTTGAAGGATGGATTGAGCAGCTTGAATTTGATTCATCCCTGAAGGGAGTCTACAAAAAATTACAGCGCTATACCGTAACAGTGCCAGAAAAACTGGCTGATGGACTCGTAGCAAAAGGATGTATTGAGACCAAAGCAGGCTTGTTTGTGTTATTGGATATTTATTACCACGTGTTATATGGGGTTAAGTCACCTGGTTCACTGGCGGAAGCTGAAAGTTGTGTTATGTGATGGGAAGCGGACACCTGAGTGTCCGCTTAACATACTAATTTATATGCAATTAGTAGGTGGTTTCAATCCACGCATACCATGAAGGATGCGACGCTGAAAATAGTACCATGCCATGGCTTGTAATTCCTAATTCAATTAGTAGGTGGAAATAAAGATTGAACTTCGTTGCCGTTGTAGATAACATTTGTCCATTGCTTTTTCACACGGAGAAAAGATGGGCTTCAGTTGGGTGCCAGAGGCTTTAACGCAGCTAAATCAATATCCCAGTGATCGTTTCTGGGGCATGTTGGTTTTTAGTGCATTTGTCATCGTGGTTTGTGTGTGGCTGATGGTGGCTGGTGGTAAAAAGATAATGCTCCAAAACAAGGAGGAAGATTGAATATGGGATTTTGTTTAGAGGTAAGTGGTGATTTCGCCTGTTTTACCCGACCCGAGATGAAGGTGGAACGAGTCAGTTACGATGTTATCACGCCCTCGGCTGCCAGGGCGATATTCGAGGCGATTTTGTGGAGACCGGCCATCGAATGGCATATTCATAAAATTGAAGTCTTAAAACCGGTTCGTTGGGTCAATATTCGGCGCAATGAAGTGGGGGCGGTGTTACCGCTGGGTAATATCAATAAAGCGATAAATGGGGGTGCCTTACCCGCTCTTTATATTGAAGAAGCGAGACAGCAACGGGCAGGGTTGTTTCTCCGTGATGTGGCCTACCGCATTCATGCCCATTTTTCGCTCACGGATAAAGCTGGTTCTTCTGATAATGCTGGAAAATTCTCGGAGATGTTCAAGCGCAGAGCCAAAAAAGGACAGTGTTTTAATCAGCCCTATTTGGGGTGCCGGGAATTTTCCTGTGGTTTTCATCTGGTGGAAGATGTTAAACAATACGACCGCGCCATTAGTGAATCCAGAGCTTTAGGCTGGATGTTGTATGACATGGATTATCAGGACAAAGCCGAGCCAATGCCGTTGTTTTTTAATGCGGCCATGAAGGACGGTGTTATTGAGGTGCCGGAGAAACAGAGCGAGGATGTCGTCGGATGATATTACAGGCGCTATGTGATTATTATGAACGTAAACAGGATGAGTTACCGCCTTTCGGGTTTGAGGAAAAGAATATTCCTTACATTATTATTGTTGATAATGAGGGCCAGTTCATTCAGTTAGAAAGTAATAGCGAAATCGAAGATGGAAAAGTTGTCGTTCGGCCAATCCGGGTACCAAAAGCCTCCGGTAGAAGCGGAGCCAAATCTTATGAGACGGCCTATTGTCTGTGGGATCATTATGGCTATGTTGCAGGCCAGCCTAAATTGGCCAAACCTGACGATATCCCGAAAGAAAAGGAAATAAAAGACGCAATAAAACAACATGACAGCTTTAAACGGCTGATTGCAGATTTAAGAAAAAACCTGCCGGATGATGCAGGTGTTAGGGCGGTTGATTTATTTCTGAACAATGAGGAAGAAGTAGAAAAATTAAAGTCCAGTGAAACTTGGCGCGAGTGTCTGAAAATTAAAGGGTGCAATTTAACCTTTCGGTTATCAGGTACCCCGAATTTTGTGTGTCAATCAGAATTTGTCATCGCCTGGGTAAAGCAACAACCACCCCCTGAAGGTAATGTGAAAGATGGTTTTTGTCTGATTTCAGGAAAAAAATCCAGGATAGTAAGGCTGCATGACAGTGTGAATGGCGTCAATCAGAAACCGGCACCGTTAGCTGCGATTAACGATCCGGCATATACCTCGTTCGGTAAAGATAAAGGATTTAATTTTCCTGTAAGCGCAGACTCTTCGTTTCGCTACGCAACCGCACTTAACCATTTGTTGCGCAAAAAATCACGTAACAAGTTCCGCATTGCAGAGACTTCCTATGTTTGTTGGGCAGAAAAACCACATCCGTTGGAGAGTGCCTTTGCGTTAATATTTTCCGATACCGCTGATGATCCTGATAAAAATATAGAGGCTGTTAAAGGGGTGTTTTCATCTATACACAATGGCGCGTACCTGAATGATGATGGCCAGGATCGGTTTTTTGTGTTGGGAATGGCCCCTAATTCAGCGCGTATTGTTATTCGATTTTGGCAAACGGGTACGGTAGCTGAGTTCTCGGAAAATATAGCAGTGTGGTTTAACGATATCGATATTACTGGACGTGACCATCATGGTTTTCCGCCGTTGAAGAAATTGTTGAGAGCTACAGCACTTCAATACAAAGATGACAATATTCCACCGAATTTGCCTGCCGATGTTGTCAGAAGCATTTTGTTGGGAGGGCATCTTCCCGAAACGTTTTTACAAGCTGTTTTAAGAAGAATAAAAGCAGAGCAAGGGCATGTTAGCTATTCGCGTGCCTGTATAATTAAAGCATGTCTGAACAGAAAATACCGTTTTTCAACTACCAATCAGAAGGAATTAACTGTGTCATTGAATAAAGATGAGAAGCGCATAGGCTATTGTCTAGGTCGCCTGTTTGCTGTACTGGAAAAATTGCAACTGGATGCACAGCCCGGCATTAAAGCCACGATTCGAGATCGTTACTACAGTAGCGCGAGCTGTACACCAAAAACGGTATTTGGTACGTTAATGCGTTTATCGACACACCATCTTAAAAAGTTGGAAAAGCCAAGTTACCGGAAAAATGCGGAAAATCGTATTGAAGAAGTGATGGCATTAATCCCCGAGTTTCCTGCTCATCTCAACCTGGAAAATCAGGGATTGTTTGCCATTGGCTATTATCATCAAAAACCGGATTTATACATATCAACAAAAAATACAAATAGTGATCAGGGAGAATAATTATGGGGCTCAATAATCGATATGAATTTGTTTTATTATTTGATGTAAAAGATGGTAATCCTAACGGCGATCCTGATGCAGGAAATCTTCCTCGTATTGATGCTGAAACCGGCATGGGGCTGGTGACCGATGTTTGTTTGAAACGAAAAGTGAGGAATTTCGTTCAAATGACACAAACTGATAACCCGACCCGAAAGATATTTGTCCGCGAAAAAGCCATTTTGAATAATATGATCGACGAGTCGCATGAACAGGAAGGCGTCAAAGAGAAGACAAAAGGTGACAAAACAGAGGCGGCCAGAAAATGGATGTGTGAAAATTATTACGACATCCGTACTTTTGGTGCGGTGATGAGTACAGGGAAAAATGCCGGACAGGTTAGAGGTCCGATACAGATGACATTTTCCCGCTCAATTGATCCGATAGTGGCTTCTGAGCACAGTATTACTCGTATGGCAGTTACGACGACACAAGAGGCTGAAAAACAGGATGGTGAAAACCGGACGATGGGACGAAAATTCACCGTGCCCTATGGCTTGTATCGTTGTCATGGATTCATCTCGGCTCATCTGGCCAAACAAACCGGGTTTGATGAAGGTGACTTGGAGCTGTTTTGGCAATCACTGTTACAAATGTTTGATCATGATCGTTCTGCCAGTCGAGGTGAAATGAGTACAAGAGGATTGTACTTGTTTAAACATAGCACTGAGCTGGGTAATGCTCCTGCAACAATTTTGTTGGACCGAGTCAATGTAACCAGAAACGATGAGGATGTGGTTGCCAGAAAATTCACGGACTATAAAGTTGACATTAATGAATCTGATTGGCCTGAGGGTGTTGAGATTATTAGAATGTTGGGGTAGACAATAACGTTGAGCTTGTTCTCTCGTCCTGCGCGGGAATATATGCAAAGATAACCATATGGTTTTGCCAAAACTAAATTGGTGGAGGATTCGGTGTGTCGGGAATCTCGACACACCGGGTGTGCCAGTAATAAGCGATGAAACACAAACTATTATCTCTCTGCCCTGCAACACTATGCGTGCCCATCGAATAGGCCTGGCCAGAAACCTTTTTACTGTCCATGGTAATTTATTGCATAAGCGTGTTGATAGCTGCAACTCTGAGGAATGCGGCAATATCTGGTGTGAATGGGGTGTTGTAGTGAAATTTCATCAACTACACATTATGGGCAAATTTTTTCAATTTATTCCCCCTACTTTTTATGTGCCTGATAAGGTATTCATATGAAAAAACTCATCCGAAACTCCACTGCTGAATTTTTGATTTTTACCTCTCAGGCGGGTGAAGACAGTATTGACGTTCGGGTCGAAAATGAAACTGTCTGGTTAACACAAAAATTGATTGCTGAGTTGTTTGGTAAATCAGTCTCTACCATCAATGAACATATCAAGAATATTTATGCCGATAATGAACTGGATGAGAATGCATCTCTGAGAAAATTCGGAAATTCCGAATTTTCTACCAAACCAACCAATTTTTACAATCTGGACATGATTATCTCCGTCGGCTATCGGGTAAATTCCAAACGTGCTACCCAATTTTGCCAATGGGCAACTCAGGTGCTGCGAGAGTTTGCCATCAAAGGTTATGTGCTAGATAACAAGCGTCTGGAAAATGGTTCCTTTCTAGGCGAGGAGTATTTTGAAAGACTGCTGGCTGAAATCCGCGAAATCCGGCTCAGTGAACGCCTGTTTTATCAAAAAATCACCGATATTTATGCCACCAGTCTGGATTACAACAGAGATGCAGAAACGACCCGAAACTTTTTTGCCAAAGTTCAAAATAAACTTCACTTTGGCATACATGGCCATACGGCTGCTGAATTGATTGTGCAACGTGCGGATAGTGATAAAGCATATATGGGGCTGACATCCTAGGGTAATGTACCCAACGGGAAGATTATTAAAACGGATGTTAGTATCGCCAAAAACTACCTGAGTCAAGATGAACTCGAATCTTTGGGAAGAATCGTTAATGCCTATCTTGATTTGGCAGAAGGTCGAGCCCAGCGAAAATTCCCAATGACCATGGAAGATTGGGCTAAACGACTTGACCTGTTTCTTGAATTTGATGAGCGTGAAATTTTACAAGACACGGGAAAAATCACGGCAAAAATCGCGAAAGATTTTGCGGAAGGTGAATTTGAAAAATACCGTATTGTTCAAGACCGGCTTTTCAAGTCAGATTTTGACAAACTTTTGGGTGAACAAAAAAAACCAGAAAATCAAGAGAAAAATGATCATAAATGAGCAATGAAACACAAACCATTATACTCTCTGCCCTGCAACACTATGCATATTGCCCGCGCCAGTTTGCATTGATTCATCTCGAACAGGTCTGGGCAGAAAACTATTTTACTGCCCACGGCAATTTATTGCATGAACGTGTTGATAGTTGCGACCCCGAGCAACGTGGTAATACCCGGTATGAACGAGGTGTTGCGGTGAGCTCTCATCAACTGCGCATCAAGGGCAAGCTGGATTTGCTTGAGATTGAAGGCAAACCGCCAACCCGATATTTTCCGGTGGAATACAAACGCGGTAAACCCAAACGGGAAGACTGGGACAAAATCCAGCTTTGCGCACAGGCATTATGTCTGGAAGAAATGCGTGAAATCAGCATTGAAGAAGGAGCGTTGTGGTATTGGCAGGTCAGAAAACGAGAGCCTGTGCTGATCGATGACGCATTACGTGATGTAACGCTTGCCGCTATTGAAGAAACACATCAACTGTTGTTGTCGGGTAAAACGCCACCCCCCACGGATAAAAAGAAACGTTGCCGTGCCTGTTCGTTAGTAGATTTATGTGAACCGGACACCTTTCGGCGTGATCGCTCTGGTGAATATGTTTCGGGAATTTTTACAGAATCAACAGGGAATAAGTCATAAAAGCCAGGGTCGGAGAATCATGAAAAAACTGCTTAATACGCTGTACATCACCCGTCAAGAAAGCTATTTACATAAAGAGCGGGAAACCATTGTTATCAAACAGGGCAAGGACAAGCTTGGCCAGTTTCCTGCTATTAGCATCAGCAACATACTGTGTTTCGGTCAGGTCTCTGTTTCACCCTTTTTAATGGGGTTTTGTGGGGAGCAGGGCATTGGTCTGGCATTTTATACGGAATACGGGAAATTTCTTGCACGAGTACAAGGCAAACAAACCGGGAATGTATTATTGCGTCGTGCGCAATATCGCTGGGCAGACGATGAAGTAAAATCGGTATCCATTGCCCGTTTAATGGTTGCTGCAAAAATCACCAATGCCCGATCTGTATTAATGCGCGAAATTCGTAATCACGGAGAAAACCCGGCATTAAGTGACGCTGTTTCCAGATTGGCTGCGAGTTTGCGGCGAGTGGAGCATGCACAGTCGGTCAGCGAATCAATGGGTATTGAAGGTGATGCCGCCAGTACTTATTTCGGCGTATTTAATGAATTGTTGCGTGGCAGTGGTTTTACATTTGGTGGCAGGGTGCGTCGTCCTCCTGCTGACCCGGTTAATGCGTTGCTGTCATACGTCTATACGCTCATTACTCATGAATGTTCGTCTGCGCTACAAGGTGTAGGGCTGGACCCCTATGTTGGGTTTTTGCATCAGGACCGGCCAGGACGAGTGAGTCTTGCACTGGATTTGCTGGAAGAGTTTCGCTCCCCGTGGGCAGATCGTTTTGTGTTGACACTGATCAACCGAAAACAAATACAGGCCAATGATTTTATCACTGAAGCCAGTGGTGCTGTACGCTTGAAGGACGATGCCAGAAAAACACTGTTAACTGTTTGGCAAGAACGAAAGCAGGTTGAAATTATGCATCCTTACCTTGAAGAAAAAGTTGCTATTGGTTTATTGCCTCATTGCCAAGCCATGTTATTGGCCCGGCATATACGGGGTGATACGGAGTATTACCCACCGTATCTGGTGAAATAATTATGTTGGTGCTCATAACTTACGATGTCAGTGTCACATCAGACGGCGGACAAAGACGGCTGCGCAGGATCGCCAAAACGTGTCTGGATTATGGTATGCGAGTACAAAATTCTGTATTTGAATGCGAAGTAACGCCAGCACAGTTTGTTACGTTAAAAAGTGAATTACTGGAAATATTTGATGCCAACGAAGACAGTATTCGGTTTTATATGCTTGGCAAAAAAGGTCGTCAAAAAGTAGAACATGTTGGTGCAAAGTCTGTTTCAGACCCTGTTAATGATGTCTTGATTCTCTGATCGCTAACCATTCGTTCTCATTGATTCCCCGGGCGGTTAGCGGCCGTTTAAGTTGTTGTTTTTAAAGCTCATAATTTTCTTTATATTCTATTGCTCTAATCTTCATCACGCAATGTATGAGGTTAGCGGGATATTACCGTTTTGGGTTTCAATTTCAATCAGTTAGACTTGAACGGTCGCGCCTTCACGGGCGCGTGGATTGAAACTAGCGATCACAAAGTTGGGCAAACAAAGGAAAGCGTCGCGCCTTCACGGGCGCGTGGATTGAAACTCGCCAACATCAGTTATCTAGTTGAAAACGAAAAGTCGCGCCTTCACGGGCGCGTGGATTGAAACAAAAATCACTATCCGGGAAAGACGGGTCCGCTGAGTCGCGCCTTCACGGGCGCGTGGATTGAAACTGCCAGTTATCCCAAAGTAGCCGTTTAGGCACAGCGTCGCGCCTTCACGGGCGCGTGGATTGAAACCATCTCTCGGCTCGTATTCTAAAACTGTGTGAATGTCGCGCCTTCACGGGCGCGTGGATTGAAACAACTGCTTAACAGTAAATCGCTCCTTTAGCCTGTCGCGCCTTCACGGGCGCGTGGATTGAAACTGCAC
>WFQM01000003.1 GCA_015487095.1 Gammaproteobacteria bacterium
TGCATCTCATCTTCAGCCCGTCTTTGCCCGTTCTTCAATCGCAAAACCTCAAAATAGAACGACTATTCCTACGATTTTGCTCAATCAGAACGAACAAATACGAACTAAATCTGAGCGCCATATTCGCAACTTGTTTCATGCACGTCCCTTAATAGTGTGTGAATACTTTTTGGGGCTAATATGAAAAGAAAATGAAAGGCGTTAACCAGCTTTAATTCCGGCGTTTTCGTGAGTCAGCAACCAGCGTTTGCGTTCAAGCCCGCCGCCGTATCCCGTCATTGATCCATCCATGCCGATCACCCGGTGGCAAGGGATGATAATGCCGACAGGGTTGGCACCGTTGGCAGTGCCAACGGCACGAACCGCTTTTGCTCGCCCGATTTTTTTGGCCAAAGCACCGTAACTGAGTGTGGTTCCGGCCGGAATGTTTCTGAGTGTCTGCCAGACTGTCTGCTGGAAAACGGTTCCAGTGGTATGAACGGAAATGTTGTTCACTGGAGTAAAGTCTCCGGCGAAATACGCATCCAGTGCTTCGTGTATTGCTGCGAGCAACGCGCCTTTTTGCAGTTCAAATGTTGGGGCATAACGCCGCAGGAGGCGGAGCATGCGCTCTTCATATTCAAGCCAGTCAAGGGCGCGTATGCGTTGCTGTTTATCGGTGATGATCAACATGGTGCCTATTGGCGTTTCCCGTTGATTACGGAACAGAATTTCAGGTGGTGAGTGTTTCGGCATCGGTGATGTTCTCTTTGTTATACATACAATATGTATTGCTTTCGGAGGTCCAAAGATGCAGTGCGGCATAAGCCCGCCAGGGTCGCCAGATTTCGGCTCGCTCCAGAAGTTTTGCAGGTGTCGGACGCTGCCCTTTTTTTGTGGCCATCGCACGCATCAAGCCAATGTCGGCAGCTGGAAATGCATCCGGCTCGGAAAACGCGCGCATGAGAATGTATTGGCTTGTCCAGTCGCCGACACCGGGCAACGCTTTCAAGCGTTCGAGTGTGACATCCGATGTCTGACTGGCGCTGAACATATTCGGATTTGCCAGAACAGCTTTGCTCAGTGCAGATAACGCTCGGGCGCGGGTGCCGGGCATACCGAGTGAGCGTAAATCAGCCGCAGCAAGGCACTTCGCTGATGGGAAAACATGGCTCAGCCCTTCTGTTTTTAATGAGGTATCAAGTGGCTTCCCATACTGGGATACCAGTTTTCCCGCGAGCGCCGTGGCAGCACCAACACTGATTTGTTGCCCGAGTATCGCGCGAATGCCAAGCTCAAACCCATCCCACGCACCGGGTACGCGCAAGCCGGGGCGTGCTGCAATCAGTGACGTGAGCCGGGAATCATTGGCAAGATGGGTGTCGATGGCGGTAGGGTTGGCCGTGAGATCAAACACCCGACGAAGTCGGCTGACGATAAAGGCGAGGCTTGATACACGCGGGAAACGGATTGTTGCACGCAAACATTTTTTATTTTCATCAAACGCAACGCGGACTGTGCCCTGGCAGCCGTCCAGTGTAATCGAACGGTGATACCGGTTTTTCCTGTCTACCCATTCAACGCCGGGAATAGCGCGGGCTTTCAGAAATGAAATCATACTGGACCAGTCATAAGGTGCGGCATAGGCCATTGGCAGCACGATATCTGAAACGGTAGATACGTTACTGTGGGCATCTTGTCGTGTGCGACGCAACGCGCCGGGTGGTCGTTTGTACAGTGCCTGAAAAACGGCATTGAAACGACGAATGCTACCGAAACCGGCGGCATGCGCAATTTCAGTCATGGGCATCCTTGTCTCCATGATCAATTGTTTGGCAAAGAGAATGCGCCGGGTCTGGGCAATCGCAATGGGTGATGCGCCGAGATGTTGCTGGAAGAGTCGTCGAAGGTGGCGCTCACCGACACCAAGCTGTCCGGCGAGATGATCCACAGTTTCGCCATCCATCGCCCCTTCGCCAATTAATGCGAGCGCTCGTTTAACGGTGTTTGATGTCCCGTTCCATACCGCCAGGTCTGGCGAATTTTCCGGCCGACAACGCAGGCAAGGCCGAAACCCGGCTTCCTGTGCTGCGGCGGCTGTTGGATAGAAGGTGACGTTTTCGCGCTTGGGTGTACGTGCAGGGCAGATTGGCCGACAGTAGATTCCGGTAGTGCGAACGCCGATATACAGACGGCCATCAAAGCGGACATCTCGCGTTACAATCGCACGGTAACAGGCATCGTGATCAAGATTCATTTGGCAAGCCTAACAAATGCCTCCCTGCTATTCTCGCCGTTTTCGGACGCCACCATTTTTGGCGGCTTATTTTTTGTGAGTGTGGTCTTGAGGTTTTGAAGCGTGGTGCCAGTCATTAGATAAAGTTGACTGGGAAAGATAGGGGCTTTTGGGATGAAAGGCAGTAGGGGGTGAGTCCTGCTCCTTTTCCCCTTGAGGGCATAGCCATCCGGCTAAGCCGGGTAGGGTGGAACAAGCGCAGCGGTTCCACCAAACGGGCAAGGGACATATCCCGGGTTCGATTTGTTATCGATGTCCACCTTGAGTGGCCTTTTGCCGGTGAGTCGTTGTTGCAGGGTGGTGATTTTTTTATCAGTGGTCGTGAGCCCCGAGACGATTTGTTGTTTCTTATAGCCTATTGGTGGAACCGCTGCGCTTGTTCCACCCGGTTTTACTTTGTGTTGAATAGAGGGAAACACAAAATCTATAACGCCCCTCAACTCTAGCGTCTTCCTGGGTAGGGCTAAGCCTGACGGCTATGCCCTTGGGGGGAGAAGGCTGGAATGAGGGGTGAAACGTAAGGAGGTCGTTTATGAACTTTCCTGATTTATCGCTAAAAGGTAAAGGTCATACCCACCACGGTGCCACGGTCGATATTTTCCACGCCGATGTTTTTGCTGAAATCGGCACGAATCCGACGATATTTCACATAAACATTTGCTGTGGGCAATAATTCATAGCTCACACCCATGCCGAATTCATACATGTTTTCAGCATCCAGGGTGGTGGTGATGCTTGGTGCATAAAAGAGATTGCCAATGAAAGACAGGCGCTGCAAACTGGGCAGTTTGTAGCGTAACTGGGCACCCAGAGCCACGGCTGCGCCACTGGAGTCTGTGTCATCATGTCTCAGATAATAGAGGCGCGGTCCTACACCCAGCTCCAGCCCCGGCGTTTTGCTGCCAGCCACATCGATAACCTGCAAGCCAAGGTTTACCACCTGGTTGCCATCTTCGTTGTACAGAATGCCCGTCGTCATTTCTGTGCGGCCAAAGGTGGAGCCACCAATAAGCGTGATGTAGGAAAAACGGGCACTGTCCTGTTTCAGGTTAACGTCGATACGTTGGGCGTTGACGGTGGTGCTGAGCAGGATGAGTAAAAATGCGGCCAGGATACGTGCGGACACGGGCGGCTCCTTTTTTATGTTTAAAAAATTATTGATGACAAAGGTTTGTTTATCGACGTTCGTACTTTGGTGAGAGTTCCGTTTGGGAAATCTTCGCGAAGTATACGTCAGTTATGCATTATTACAGAACACAAAAAAGCCCGGGAGTTCCGGGCTTTTTCCGATGCGGCCTTGCAATACAACAAGCCAGGAGCAGGATTATTTAATCTTGGCTTCCTTGTACATCACATGCTTGCGTACCACGGGATCAAATTTCTTGATCTCCATTTTTTCAGGCATGGTGCGCTTGTTTTTGTCGGTGGTGTAAAAGTGACCGGTACCGGCACTGGAAACGAGTCTGATTTTATCGCGCATAGTATTTTCTCCTTAGACCTTTTCGCCGCGATTGCGCATTTCGGCCAATACGGTATCGATGCCCTTTTTATCGATAATGCGCATGCCGTTGGCGGTAACACGCAGTTTCACGAAGCGGTTTTCGCTTTCCACCCAAAAACGGTGGAAATGCAGGTTAGGCAGGAAACGACGCCGCGTTTTATTGTGCGCGTGCGAAACGTTGTTGCCAGCGGTGGGGCGTTTACCCGTCACCTGACAGACTTTGGCCATGATCGATCTCCAAAAAATCGTAAATTTCACAAATTATTGAGTGCAACACGCGCCCTGCGGACAACTGCCCGGTCGCGAGAACGGCGCATTAGAGCAGGTTTAGGCCAATGAGTCCAGTTTTTCGCACAGATTGCGGTCTGTCGCGTGGTGCGCCGGGGAGGGTATAATACGCGCCCGTTGATTTTCAGTAGAGGATTTTTTATGCGCCCCAGTGGACGTTCCCCCGAGCAGCTTCGCTCGATTAAATTTACCCGCAATTATACTAAACATGCCGAGGGTTCGGTGTTGGTGGAATTCGGTGATACCAAAGTGCTGTGTACCGCAACAGTGGAAGAGCGTATTCCCCGCTGGCTGAAAGGCAAGGGTCAGGGGTGGGTCACTGCCGAGTATGGCATGCTGCCTCGTTCTACCGGCAGTCGCATGGGTCGTGAGGCTGCACGCGGCAAGCAGGGTGGGCGCACTATGGAAATTCAGCGTCTTATTGCCCGTTCACTACGTGCAGTGGTGAATCTGGAAGCCCTGGGCGAACGTAATGTCATCGTGGATTGCGATGTCATCCAGGCCGATGGCGGCACCCGTACCGCGTCGATCACTGGTGGCTTTGTGGCTTTGGCCGATGCCATGGAACATCTGGTGGACACCGGCAAAATCAAAAAAAATCCCATCATCGGTCAAGTGGCTTCAGTCTCTGTGGGTATCTACAACGGCACCCCGGTGCTGGATCTGGATTATGACGAAGATTCCAACGCTGAAACAGATATGAATGTGGTGATGAACGACGCAGGTGCTTTTATTGAAGTACAGGGCACTGCTGAAGGACATGCTTTCCGTCAGGAAGAGCTGGATGCCATGCTGGGTTTGGCTAAGTCCGGTATCGCGCAGCTTATTAATCACCAGAAAGACGTGCCATCGGCGTGAGCAGCAGAACTCTTCCCGGAAAAGTCGTGCTGGCCAGCGGCAATGCAGGCAAGTTGCGTGAGATTAATCAGCTCATCGGTAGTTTGCACATGGAGGCAGTGCCACAGTCTGATTTCGGCGTGCCCGATGCTGATGAGACCGGCCTGACGTTTGTGGAAAATGCCATTCTCAAGGCGCGTCATGCCGCGAAACTCACAGGCCTGCCTGCCATTGCCGATGATTCCGGGCTGGAGGTGGATGTGCTTAATGGTGCGCCCGGTATTTATTCTTCCCGCTTTGCGGGGGCGGGTGCCAGTGATGCTGACAATCTGCAAAAGCTGTTGGTGGAATTGAAAGAGGTTCCCGAGGAGCAGCGTACAGCACGTTTTCAATGTCTAATGGTGTTTATGGCCCATGACGAAGACCCGACACCGCTGATTTGTCAGGGCAGCTGGGAAGGACGGATATTGTTTGCGCCGCAGGGTGACAATGGCTTTGGTTATGATCCGCTGTTCTGGGTGCCCGGTGAGCAATGTACGTCGGCGGAATTGCCATCAGAGCTGAAAAACCGCCTTAGCCACCGTGGTCAGGCTTTGCAGAAGTTGTTGGCGGCTTTAACTGATGATTGAAAAAGGCATTCGCTCAATGTCATTAAGTTAAGAAATGAATGCTTGTTTTTGTCGGTTAAATAAACATTGGGCAGCCAGCGCCCGTGGCGAATGAGGTTTAGAGGTTCAGTATGTACCACAGGATGTGGAAACAAAAACACACAGTGTCTGTCACATAGAGGCTGCCGAGACACAGAAGCGCAGAGTTTTTAGTGTTTTTCTCTGTGTCTTTGCGTCTCTGTGACCTCTGCGTTTACAAGCACTAGATTTGATCAAGTGCGTTCAACTTAATGACATTGAAGCCGCAGAAAAGCAGCCCAGTCTTGATGTTATTTTCAAGTTGGCTACTGCGTTTGAGTGTGACTACAGTGAATTAATACAGCCGGTTTGGGATGAGTGGCATACCTGTAGACAAGATGATCAACAGGTTTGACTCTAAAAATGAGCAAACAGCCAGCATTTCACCAAAGAATTCAGTCAAACAGTCCCATCTGAAACAATAACAAACCGACGGCAGTCAGTGCGGAGCCGATCATGATGGTGACAACTAATAGGGCAATAAAAGGGCGCATAATGTGTGGTTTTAGTTCTCAGGATGATTGTTGGGGTGAATAATATGCAAGGGCGTATTGCAGGCAGGGCAATAAGTCCACTTGGGTAACTCGTCTTTGCTTTCCAGTTTTATCGTGATCTGTTCATTGCACGTAGGGCAGCAGCCATTAATATGATCGCGCATCCAGCACATCTGATAGGTTAGGTAACTGATCACGGGCCCGGCGATGAGAAAGCCTGGCACCAGTATGAAGTGAGCGATGGGGATGAAAAGGGTGACACCTGCCAGTAGCCAGAAGAATCCCAGCCGTTGCAGGGCGCGTTTAAGACGGTCACCCTTGTCGAACCAGGTAGTCTGCATTTGGCCGATGGTAGTTTTGCCATCATTGTTTTTGATGGATACCTGAGTGTTTTCGATATTGGGCATGGTGAGCGGAAGTTTGACTTTGTGGCTGACTGAAATCAACTGTTCGTGTGGAA
>WFQM01000004.1 GCA_015487095.1 Gammaproteobacteria bacterium
AGCCAGGGATTCGTGCGAGAGATTATGGATCAGCCGCAAAGGCTGCCCTGATTCTTTTTGCTGAGCATGACGTAAAATCAGACGAGCAAGACGGGTTTCCGTATCGTGCAGGGCCAGATCACCGGCAAGGTTGGCTAGGCTGCGCATTTGCTGGCCTAGGAGTCTGTCGGACTTAGGGTGAATCTACTGCGAAAAAACCATTTCGGCCCATTTCCTCGATCCTTTTCGTTGAATATGTCCAATATTCGCCTCAAACGATCAAAAAAATGGACTCAAAATGGTTTTCTCTCGCGACGATTCCCTAAGTCCGACAGACTCCTCGATAAGGTAAAAAACTGCGGTTAAAGATCGGGTGCTCCTCAATCCAGCGACGTGCCTCCTGCATTGGCGTGGAGAGCATCAACAGATCATCCTGCGCTTCCAGAATGACGGGGTTGGGCTGGCCATCCAGCAGGCTGATAACATCAAAGCCGTCGCCTGGCTGGAGCAGAAACAGGGTCACCATTCTGCCGGTGTCGGGGTTGGTCTGTCCCATTTTCAGCCGCCCGGAAAGAATGATGCGAAAACGCTGAGCACTTTCCTGCTCAGTGACCCGTCGTCCCTGCTTCCAGGTTTCACGGCGAAAATGGCTTAGGGATGGAACACAATAACTTATATAAGTGGCGCTCTGATTTAGTTCGTATTTGTTCGTTCTGATTGAGCAAAAACGCAGGAATAGTTGTTCTATTTCGAGTTTTTGCGATTGAAGAACGGGCAAATACGGGCTGAAGCAGAGATGCCAATCGTATAAGTTATTGTGTTCCATCCCTTAGCATTTCATCCAATACCGCCCCGTCAAGCCCTTCAAAAAGTGGCGAGTGGCACAGCAAGCCTTTGACATCCACAATATTATGGGGCTGCACGTCAGCCAACATTATGCCGGAACCTTCATGGAGTGATCGTCGGCCCGTTTTACCAGTTCCTGCAAGGCCTCAACTTCCAGGTGCCCTCGATGGGCGTCGATGATACCCTCTTGTTTCCAGTGCTGTAGCTGGCGATTGACCACAACCCGTACGCTGCCAATCATTTCAGCCAGGGACTCATGGGAAAGATCGTTAATCAAGCGTGGTGTGGCGTGCTGCTTTTGCGTGCTGGTATCAACATGGCGCAGGATCAGGCGCGCCAGACGTGTTTCTGTATCGTGTAGCGCCAAATCCGTAGCCAACCCGGCCAGACTGCACATTTTTTCCCCCAAATAAGGCAGCAATTTGCGATTGAATTCCTGATGTTCATCAAGCCACTGACGGGCCTCGTTCATGGGCAGACTAAGCAGAGTGACGTCATCCAGAGTCTCCAGCATCACGTCGTGAGGCTTGCCATCCAGCAGGCTGAAAATACAAAACGGATCACCGGGGCCAAGCAGGAACAGTGTAATCATGCGACCGCTTTCGGGATTACTGCGGCTAAGGCGCACGCGGCCGGAGAGTAAAATATGGAAACGTTTCCAGGTCTCCTCCATGGGCAGCTGACGGCGGCGTTTCCAGGTCTCTCGCCGACAGCGACTGACAATATCGCTAATGGAGACGTCCTCCAACGCCGAGAACAGGGCGGATTGTTTTAGACACCGAGTACTTTCACTGAAAAATGCCGATTCGGGATTCATGCTTTGCTCTCCTTGGATTGGTGCGCTGCCTCTTTTTTGAGGCCGATTATTGCTTCCGCTTCTTCACCCCTGTCCACCCGTTGCAGAAATTCTACTGTAGGGAATATTGCTTCGCTGAACCTCCTGCCCCCTGCCAGAGGTAGAGTGATGTCATGATGAGGATCAGGTAGATCCACAGCGCCGAACCGGGACGGTGCCAAAAGCTGCCATCCGGTTTAAAGTCTGCGGGTTTGTTGATGTCGGTCTCCATTTTCTTCATCTGTGCGTAACGCCTTTTAGTCTGCAAAGGATGAATGAATACATAGGCAATTTTGATGACCAGGGAAAATCCGACAACAACTCCCCCCACAAGTTTGACAAACTTTTTCAATTGGAATAACTAGCAGCCTATCCGGGACATTCGAACCTCTAACTTTATATTGACGAAAATTCAAAGAATTCAACTGATGTGTTAGGTTAAAGTAATAACGCCGTACAACCAGTCAACCAGATGACGCAATTGTTCCAGGTCAGCCTCCGTCAGAGGTGTATCATGATCGGCATCCGGTATGGAAAACACTTTTAATGGCCCATGGTAAGCATCGATAACCTGACGCTGGATTCGGGCCGGCACAACCCGGTCCTGCTGTGCAGTAACAAAAACAGCGGGCGCTGTCGCCCTCCGGGCATTGGCAAGACTATCCAGTTCGTGCGGTATCTGTGCGGCTATCCAGCGGGTCAACCATTTAAAGTGCCACCAACCCGATTGCGCCAGAACCCCCTCACGCAGGGCTGGCGGATTCTGCACCAGCACACCCTCAACCTTGAAGTGCGCCGCCAGATAAAGTGCGCTCACACTGCCAAGACTGCCGCCTGCCACAACGACGGGAGTCTCTCCAGCCGCCCGTCGAATCTCCTTCAGTGCCCGCTCGGCCATTGCCGACAATTTCTTCAGACTTGCCGTGCCACTGCTGTTACCGTAACCAGGAGGGTTGACTGCCCAGATTTCTACGCACCGTTGCGACCAGCAACCCTCGACAAAATCCGTTGTGTCCTCGGCACGACTGGCCGTTCCGGGAAACTCCAGCACGTACAGGTCCGGCACTTGCTGCGCACCCTGCCCGGTGCGGTGTACCCACACTTCCATCTCGCCATCACCATGAGGCAACAGCAATGAATTTTTTTGCGGCACATGGAGGCTATGCCGTGTCGGCTGAAGAATAACCTTGTCCGTCAACCAGCTTGCGAAAGACATCAGATACTTAGGGAGGTGTTAACATTAATAACGTCACCCCGGCGAAGGCCGGGGTCCAGAGGTTTAAACCGCTGGATTCCGGCTGAAAACATGCCTGAATACCCAAAGCGTTTCGCGGGGCAGACTCTGACGGCAGTCGCTGCGAGCAGCGGGGAGTTAAACCCAAAGAGATCAATTCCCCCTCCTAAATAAAAAATGCACGGCCGTAGGGTGTCGTACCCTTGGCATTGTAGTGAATTCGGTGACGCTTGCCGTTGTATCGCTGAAGAAGACCCGCATCATCAAGTTCGGCGGGTAAATCCGGCGGCACTGATTCATGGTGCCGCATCACATAGCGCATCGCCAGCGGTGCCCGCAGAAACAGCCCCCTTAAGCCGGTATGAGCCAACTCTTTCATCCAGACTTCCGTGTTTCCTAGCAATGGTTCAGGTAATTTATCCAGTATTACTCCTTCATCCTGTCCGCTGGCAATCAATCGTTTCACTGTCAACAACACCGTGTAACGTGCCATGGTGGCGCAGGAGCGCACCAGCGGGTGGTAGGTATCCTGCTCCGGGGGTAGATGCACTGGTGTCATCGCCTGTGGGTCCACCATGCGGATTTGCTTAAGCAACTCGTTCCACTGACTGCGAATATCCTGCTCCGCAGTATCACCGGGAGGTGAATGCTTTAGCCAGGCGTCTTTCTCCCCTGCCAACATACGCGCCAGCGTATCACGCGCCGCACCATCACCCAGTGTCACTGTCGATCTGAACAGTTCAGCCAATCCTTGTTTGCCGCCGGGTAAACGCAAAGGATAACTGAACCAGTCGCGGCCCTCTAATGCGTCTTCCAGGAACATCTGGGAACCGGCAAAGGCCCGCAGGCTTAGCCAGTAAACTTGCGCATCGTCATCCATACCCTTGCGAAAATCCCAATCGACATCCGGACGCCGCCAGGATACCCAGCCAAACACCAGATCCGGGATGCGCGGATCAGCACCAGTCTCGGCACCCGCAAGCTCCACGAGCAGCGGTTCCTTGCCCTCTTCAAAAACAAAGCGCAGCTGCACATGCTGCAAGGGGCCCAACCTTCCCCCTTCCCCAAACGGCACCAGTGTCAATTCAGCGCTCTTCAGTCCGTCTAACGGAACCCGAACGCTATGCAGAACGGTGGATTTTTCAAACGGGTTACCCCCGTAATTGACATGACGCAGGACAATAGATGCTGGTTCACCGTATAGATCACTGGCCGACCAATCGACCAGTGCCGGGATCGCAGCCGCCATATACCCGCCTGGAATAACGTCACGATCAGCTCGCAGGCGCATAATCTGCGCATCGTCTTCTATCCAGGAAAGTATCTGGTTAGGCGACAGAGTCCTGTAGCGGCTATCTGTGTCAAATTCGCTCATGTACGGTTTTTCCTGTTCTTCAAGCGATTTCTATTAAGTTATAACAACCGCTGTGACAGTAACAGATCACGGGTACTGCATCCAACAATCGGTGGGGGCAGAAAAGCCGACCTGATCCTGATTAAGTTAAGAAATGGAACACAATAACTTATATTAAGTTATTGTGTTCCATTCCTAAGCATATTTGGCCAAATCTGCTATTTGTCAACGCAGAGGACACAGAAATACAGAGAGAAAAAACAATCATCAGCTCTTAACTTCTTGTAAAATGACTCCATGCCTATATCTATAAGGAACGTGCATGTAATAACAAATCAGGGCTAACCATGAGGAAAAACCAGTGAAACAAAAATTAATTTTTGTAGTTGTTTCATTTCTGTTGCTAAGGAACGTGCATGTAATAACTTCTCGGTTTAGCGCCCGGATTTAGTGCGTCTTCGTTCGTTCTGATTGAACAAAAGTGCAGGAATAGTCGTTCTATTTCGAGCTTTTGTGATTGAAGAACGGGCGAAGACGCACTGAAGCCGGGATGCA
>WFQM01000005.1 GCA_015487095.1 Gammaproteobacteria bacterium
GCAACGGCCGGGCATCACGAAGTGGTGAAACTACTGTTGGATAGCGGTGCCAATGCACAGCTACGTGACGATAGTGGTGGCGCACCGTTGGTTAATGCCGTTTATTTTGGGCATTTGGAAACCGTACAGTTGCTGTTGGACAATTTGCAGCGAGGTAAAACACCCATGCTGGATAAGCGCGATGGCGAAGAATTACTGATGCTGGGAGCTGGGCTGGGGCACGCCGATATTGTAAGCCTCATGGTAAAAGCGGGTATTGATGTTAATGGCCGTGGATTGAAGCAGCGCACCCCGTTAATGGCGGCTGCGGCCTTTGACCAGTCTGAAGTGGCTAAGGTGTTATTGGCGCAGGGTGCTGATCCAGCAGCGCGTGACGAAGATGGTCAGACCGCTCTCAGTGTGGCAAAGGATAAAGGCAGCGATAAGGTGGCGGCATTGTTAGCTGCCGGGGTGCGTTAACATGCGTTCAAGTGTGAATTAAGGGTCAGATTACTCTGTTTTCATACATATACTGGCTGGGTCGGAATTGAGATTTAGATGTTTACGGAACCGGCATGCAATAAAATCAAAACCGCAATTGCTACGGGTATATATCTTTCTGTTCTCTGCGTCTTCGCGCCTTCGCGTTAGATTTTATTCAGTTCGTAGTGGTTGAATTGGTGGTATGCCCAGGGATTCATTCCAGCGCTTGGGTGTTCCTTCATGAGGAACATTGTGGCAGCGTTCGCAAGTCCACAGTGAAAAAGCAACTTTGTCATGACAGCGGCCGCAGTGTTCACCTGCGAGAATGCCGTCCATGGACAATTTGTTGGCTCCTTTCTTCTCAATGAAGATTGCCGGGTGGCAATTGGAGCAGGCGAGCCATTGGGTATGTGCGGCGTGAGGAAATTTCACCCAGGGCATTTGGCCGGTGTTTTTGAGCATGATATCCATGTCCAGCACCGTCATCTGGCCCTGCCCCAGCAGGTCGGCGCGCGGCTCAATGATGCCCAGATCCAGAGCTTTGACCCAATCGACATCACCCCGGCGGCCTAGCGGGAAGGCGCTGAGTGCTTCGGCAGGTTCTTGTAGAGCATGGATGGCATCGTTGTCAGGGTCGTGAATGCCGTCTGTGGCCAATGCTTCGGTTTTCACTTCAACAGCAAAGTGACGGTTATCGCGTCGCCAACGCTTGCCTTCGGCTATGCCACTTTCCACCACGTATTGAGTATTGCGGGTGGAAGAACTTGAGGTAGGTGTGCAGGCAGCGAGAAGGTATATTGATGCCCCGGATACAAAGATTAATACGATCAATCCACGAATCATCGTGTTGCTACCTCGCTTGCTCAAGTCATAGATTATCCTAAATTAATTAGTTGAATCTACTGCGAACGCCTATGGCACAGAATCTAAAAGATTTTTTGGGCTATTTTGAACTCACCGTATGGGTGATACGCTGTCGTCCAAAATAACCCAAAAAGTTTTCTATCTTCAGCACTATAGTCGTTCTCGCTACGATTCAACTGATTAATTTAGGATTATAGGTTGTTGTTATTTGGCACCGGCTTTTTGTAATACATCCAAAATGTGATTGTGCTTTTCATTTCGTGCAAGGTAGAGTGCTGTGCGCCCGTTTTTGCCTTTCGCATTAACGTTAGCGCCATTGGCAATTAATAATTCGAGGATGTCGCCATAGCCACGATTGCTTGCCCATAACAGCGGTGTCCAGTTATTTTTATCCGCCAGCTCGGTGTCGGCTTTGCGTTGCAGAAGCAACTGTACAGCAGCAACATTGCCCTTGGTAGTGGCACGCATCAATGGCGTCCAGCCGTCATCGTCCTGGGCATTGATGTCGGCACCGGCATCAATGAGTACCGCCATGGTAGCCGTCTGGTCTTGTCGGGCGGCATGCATGAGCGCTGTCCAGCCAAAGTTATTGCGTTCATCAACGGGCGCACCGTTGGCCAGATCGGCTTGAACCGCAGAAGGGTCGCCATCCAGCGTGTGTTTCATCAGCTCGGTATTGCCATCACAGGCCGTCAGCAGGCTGCCGACTGCAACAAGCAACAGGAGCTGTATGCACAGGACAGTAGAGAAAACAGGTTTTTTCATGGTGAGAGGCAGGTATCCTATATGGGCAGTAGTAAAAGGCATGTTCAGGGAGTAAAAGTGTACCAAGCTGACTGGTGTGAGCATAGAGCAGTAGGAATCTGTCAGATTCAGGCTGAATCTATGAAGAGAAATCCATTTTGGCCCATTTTTCAATCATGACGATTTAAATGATCAAAAATGGACTCAAAATGATTGTTAACACCCCTTAAGTCCGACATCATGTCAACACATCTGTACACATGAAAAATGTGCAGGGAGAATAACAAGTGACCGACACCGCGAAAAAAATAACCACCATTAAGACCTTGTTGCAGGATTCTATCGACGTTAAACAACGTCTGGTGGCAGACACAGACATGCTCGTCAGCATTGCTGACGTAGCACAGTATTGTGTCGATGCGTTGCGCGGAGATAACAAGTTACTGTTGGCCGGTAATGGTGGCAGTGCTTCCGATGCCCAACACATTGCCGCTGAACTGGTGGGACGTTTTGAGCTGGAGCGTGATGGGATGCCTGCGATGGCACTTACCACTAACGCTTCGCAGCTCACTGCGCTTTCCAATGATTACGGCTATGAAGCGGTGTTTTCCCGTCAGCTACAGGCCTTCGCTAAAAAAGGCGACGTATTTTTTGGCTTGTCCACCTCCGGTAACTCAGCCAACGTGGTGGCCGCCGCAGAAGTTGCCAAAGCGCGTGGCGTGTTTGTAGTAGGCATGACCGGGCAATCCGGCGGTAAGCTGGAGATTTTGTGTGATATCTGCCTGAAAGTGCCATCAGACAACACTGCGCGTATTCAGGAGGCACACATTACCATTGGACACATTGTGTGTGCGCTGATTGAGCGGGCGTTAGTGGCTGAATAATTTTATTCGCTAAATCCTGAGAGCATTTGCAGGCGTTACTCAAAGGGCTGGGCCACTTATCACGTATAAATGGCGTCTATAAAATCATTGGATACTTTTTCGCCAGGCGGTAAAATGCACGGCTCTGTTTTTTGGTAATGCCCCATGTTTTTCCAGGATCGATTCGATGTGATTGTTGTCGGCGGTGGACACGCCGGTACCGAGGCCGCGCTGGCTGCGGCACGCAGTGGCGCACGCACGGTTTTGCTGACCCACAATCTTGACACGCTGGGACAGATGTCCTGCAATCCTGCCATCGGCGGTATTGGTAAAGGGCATCTGGTGAAAGAGGTGGATGCGCTGGGTGGCTTGATGGCCAAGGCGGCCGACCGCGCAGGCATCCAGTTTCGTCGCCTTAATGCGCGTAAAGGTCCAGCGGTACGGGCGACACGGGCACAGGCTGATCGGGTATTGTACCGGCAGGCGGTGCGTGGCGTGTTGGAAAACCAGCCCAATTTGACGTTGTTCCAGCAGGCGGTGGATGATCTGTTGGTGGAGGATGGTCGTGTTATCGGTGTGCTGACACAGATGGGCCTTAAATTTCAGGCTCCCGCAGTAGTGCTCACCGTAGGTACTTTTCTCGGTGGTCGTATTCATATCGGATTAGAGAGCCATCAGGGAGGTCGAGCGGGTGATCCGCCCGCCAATGCATTGGCCGAACGTCTGCGTGAGTTGCCATTTCGCGTTGATCGATTGAAAACAGGTACTCCGCCACGCATCGATGGCAGCACTATCGATTATTCGGTGTTGGAAGCACAGCCGGGTGATGATCCCCGGCCAGTGTTTTCTTTCATGGGATCAGTCGCCGACCATCCGCGTCAGGTACCTTGTTACATTACGCACACTAATACACAGACTCACGATATTATTCGTGCTGGTCTTGATCGCTCGCCCATGTACAGTGGCGAGATTGAAGGCGTGGGGCCGCGTTATTGTCCGTCCATCGAAGACAAAATTGTGCGCTTTGCCGACAAAGATTCACATCAGATTTTTGTGGAGCCCGAAGGGTTGACGACTCATGAAGTCTATCCCAACGGCATTTCCACTAGCCTGCCCTTTGATGTACAGCACGCGCTGGTGCGTTCCATGCGGGGTTTTGAAAACGCGCATATTACCCGGCCGGGTTACGCCATCGAATACGATTTTTTTGATCCGCGTGATCTCAAGCCTTCGTTGGAAACCAAACACCTGCCAGGGCTGTTTTTTGCCGGGCAGATTAACGGTACCACGGGTTACGAAGAGGCAGCAGCGCAGGGGTTGCTGGCAGGTATTAATGCAGCGCGGCAGTCGCGGGAAGAAGAAAGCTGGAGTCCGCGTCGTGATCAGGCCTATCTCGGTGTTTTGGTGGACGATCTCATTACCAGCGGCACGAAAGAACCTTATCGTATGTTTACTTCACGTGCCGAATACCGCCTGCTACTGCGCGAAGATAATGCTGATCTGCGACTGACCGCTATCGGTCGTGAGCTGGGGCTGGTGGATGATGGGCGCTGGATGGCTTTCGAGAAAAAACGTGACGCGGTTGAACGCGAAAGTCAGCGTTTGCGTAAGACGCTGTTGCGGCCGCAAATTGTGGATGCCGCCGCAGCCGAACAGGTGCTGGGTCAGCCGCTGAACAAGGAGGCGCATATGGATGAGCTGTTGCGCCGTCCCGGTGTGGATTACGCTGGGCTCATGTCGCTGCAAGGTGCAGGGCAGGCTGTGACAGATCCTGTGGTGGCGGAACAGGTGGAAATTCAGATCAAATATTCCGGTTACATTGCACGCCAAAGTGATGAAATTGCCCGCCATCAGCGCCAAGAGGGAATGCTCCTGCCAGATGACCTGGATTATAGTCGGGTGAGTGGCCTCTCCAATGAGGTGAGCCAGAAGCTGGCTTCACAGCGACCCATGACATTAGGGCAGGCATCGCGTATTTCCGGAGTGACGCCCGCCGCGGTTTCCTTGCTGTTAGTGCATCTGAAAAAACGTGATCTGGCTCAACGCATTCAACAAGCGCCTGGGTCAGAAAATACAATGCGGGAATCGTCAGGAGAAAGTTGATGAAAATGCGCAGCGTAGTATTGGCTACAGTACCGGTCATAGTGGGCCTTATGTTTATGCTTATGGGTCTGGCACAAGCGGGTGACGGACATGACGACGATGATCAGCATACGGATAGCCGTCAGGGCATGATCAGTAAAAAAAGTGCATATGGCGTGACCGAAACACTGGACCGCCTGGAAACGGTGCTGAAAAAGAAAGGGATTACTATTGTCACACGCTGGAGCCATGATGCCGGGGCAAAAAAGGTGGGGATTCCGCTACGGCCCACCGAGTTGTTGTTATTTGGCAACCCCAAGTTGGGCTCCCACCTGTTCACCAGTACACAGACGGCAGGTATTGACCTACCGTTGAAAGCGCTGGCCTGGGAAGATGAGAAGGGTCAGGTATGGTTGACGTATAATGATCCAGCCTATATTGCGAATCGTCATGGTATTACTGACCGGGCAGAAATCATCATAAAAATGACGGGTGCGTTGGACAAGCTCACTGCTGCGGCTATCAAGCCAGCCAGTAAACCATAGCCGCTGGAGAAAACAGTGTTATTGCAAGCGGAATTGCCCACCGAATTACTTTCTGCCGGAATAAAGACGTTAAATCTGGATTGTCCACTTGATGTTCAGGCTCAGCTTCTGGATTATGTACGGCTCCTCCACAAATGGAATCGCGTTTATAATCTGACAGCGGTGCGAGAGCCTGAGCAAATGGTGATACGACATTTGCTGGATAGTCTTACCGTGTTGCCTTGCCTGGATAACGAGTCAGGCAAAAAATCAGCAGACCAGAGGATTTTGGACGTAGGAGCCGGTGCGGGTTTGCCGGGTATTCCTTTAGCGCTGCTGAGCGCAAAAGCGCATCCTGAGCGCAGGTTTGCGCTTTTGGACAGCAATAGTAAAAAGACCCGTTTTATGCAGCAGGCAGTGACGGAGCTGGGATTGCACAATGTGCAGGTGATACATGCCCGTACTGAGGCCTTTCAGGTGGAGCAAGGGTTTGATGTTGTGTTGTCACGGGCCTTCGCCTCGGTGGCAGACATGTTGGCTGGCGCGGGTCAGCATTGTGTACCGGGTGGAGTGATGCTGGCAATGAAAGGGGCCAATCCCGTAGCGGAATTAACAGATTTACCCGCAGCCTTTACGTTAGAAAAAGTGCATTCACTACAAGTGCCAGGGTTGGATGAAGAGCGGCATGTAGTGTGCCTGCGGCGGATTGAGATGGAAACCGGATAACGACACAGGGCAGTTAAATTTAGGCGGGATAGGAAATATGGGAAAAATCATTGCAGTAACCAATCAAAAAGGCGGAGTGGGTAAAACCACCACCAGCGTGAATCTGGCGGCATCGCTGGTCGCGACGCAACGCAAGGTATTGCTGGTGGATCTCGATCCGCAAGGTAATGCCACCATGGGTAGCGGTGTTGATAAACATGCCGTGGAGTTGTCCAGCTATCATGTGCTGATGAAAAAGGCGACGATGGCCGAAGCAACAGTGGCCACAGGCGAAGCCGGTTATGACATGCTGCCCTCCAATGCTGACCTCACCGCCGCCGAAGTTGAGCTGCTGCAAGAGCCGCAACGCGAGCGTCGCTTGCGTGATGCGCTCATGGAAGTCGTTGGTAATTACGATTATATACTTATCGATTGCCCGCCCTCGCTGAATATGCTGACACTGAATGCGTTGGTGGCCTCGCAGTCGGTAATGATTCCCATGCAATGTGAATATTATGCATTGGAAGGGCTCACTGCGTTGGTAAACACCATCGAAGAAGTCAAAGGTTCGCTGAATCCCTTCCTGCAAATTGATGGGCTGTTGCGTACCATGTACGATCCGCGCAATCGGCTGTCCGGTGATGTGACAGAGCAGCTCAATAAACACTTTGGTGACAAACTGTTCCGCACCGTGATTCCGCGCAATATTCGTCTGGCAGAAGCACCGAGCTACGGTTTGCCCGCGCTGGTATACGATAAAAGCTCACGCGGTGCCAAAGCCTATCTCGCACTGGCAGGCGAAGTGCTTCGCCGCGACAAGGCGATAGACAGCCAAACGCTAGTGGCTAACGTTTAGCTGTTCGCGAAGAAATTAAAATCAGAGGTCGTAGATCACATGGTGGTAAAAAAAAGAGGGTTAGGGCGAGGGCTGGGGGCATTGTTGGACGGCTCCATGGCAAAGGCCGTTGAAGAGCCCCCCAAAAGCACAGATCTGCGTGAAGTGCCGGTGGATCTGTTGCAGCCGGGCAAGTATCAACCGCGCACAGATATGCACGCCGAAAGTCTCGAAGAGCTGGCCAGCTCGATTAAAGCCCAGGGAGTGGTGCAGCCTATTGTAATACGCCCCATCGGCGGTGAGCGTTACGAAATTATCGCTGGCGAGCGGCGCTGGCGAGCAGCACAAATTGCGGGTTTGCACGAAATTCCTGCCGTGGTACGTGATGTGCCGGATGAAGCTGCCATCGCCATGGCGCTCATCGAGAATATTCAGCGCGAAGACCTTAATCCCATCGAAGAAGCGATTGCGCTGCAACGCCTGATCGACGAATTTGAAATGACCCATCAGCAAGCCGCCGGGGCTGTGGGGCGCTCCCGTGCCGCAGTGAGCAATCTGCTGCGGCTGCTCAGTCTCAATGATGATGTGCGCAAAATGCTGGAGCACGGTGACCTGGAAATGGGTCATGCTCGCGCCTTGTTGGCGTTGGAAGGTCAGGCACAGAGTGAGGCGGCGCGAGATGTGGTTGCCAGAGGGTATACTGTACGGGAAACTGAAGAACTGGTGCGCCGTCTGGGTAATGCTCCCGCGAAAACAAAAAAAGAGGCCAAGTCAGTAGACCCGGATATTAAACGACTGCAAGATGAGCTGGCACAAAAGTTAGCTGCCAAAGTGTTGTTTCAACATGCCCCTAAAGGCAATGGCAAACTGGTTATCCATTACAACAGTCTCGACGAGCTGGATGGCATTTTACAGCGAATCCAGTGATTTTTATCGGCTGAAGTGGACACAAAGAATTTTTGGGTAACGTGTTTGATTTATCGCTTTGATAATGGTCTGCGATCTGGTTTTTAGCAAAATATAATAAATATCTCCGCGTAGGCGCTTGCCGCAGTCAGGGTGGCTGGTTATACTTCGGGCCCAATTTTGGGGTACTTCCAAGTCGTATGGATGTACTCCGGTCTTGCAGGGTTGTCGATGGCCAAAAGTAAAACAAAAGGCCCCGGACTGTTATTAATCAGTGTTGGCACCATGCTCAGCTCGATGGCGGTAGCCGGTTTTTTACTAGGCTACTGGGTGGACGGCTGGTTAGGAACATCGCCGATTTTCATGTTGGTGTTTGGCGGCATGGGTCTGGTAGGTGGATTCCTGAAAGTGTATAGATTATTGAATGACCCGAGAATGCAGTGAGTCTTCCCGTAACGAACGGCGTAACGAAAAGTCCGATGAATAATATCGATAAAGGACTTGCGGGAAAGGCGCGACGGGTTGTTGTCGTTCAGTTGTTGATGACATTGTTTGTCGCAGCGGTATTCTTTGGCATGAGTGCTGAAGAAGGTTTATGGGAGGCGTTGTCGGCCGGTTATGGAGGCCTGTCCAGCGTGGTGCTCGCCCTGATATCGATCATGGGCTTCAAGCGCGCAAATGCGCTTGCATTGAGTGATCCCAAACAAAGTGTAATGATTTTATACATCGGTGCCGTGGTGCGATTTGCGGCGGTGATTGTGTTGCTGGGTATCGGGCTTGGATTATTGAAGCTCGACGCGATGGCCGTTTTTGTCGGCTTCGCCCTGGCACAAGCCAGTTATTTGATGGGTGTGCGTGACCGGAAAGCGGCGCGTAGCCCGGATTGAAAACGTTAAGGGGATAAAGTCTTGAGTCAAGCAGCAGAGGGTTCTGAGGGTGGCGGTACCGTTGAGTATATCCAACATCATTTAACAAACCTGCATGTCGGTGAAGGGTTTATGACCTGGAACATCGACTCCATTGTTATTTCGGTATTGCTCGGTATTATGTTTGTAACCATTGGTGCGCGAGTCGCTAAAAATGCGACCGAGGGCGTGCCGGGCGGTTTCCAGAACTTCGTCGAATCCATTCTTGAATTTGTGCAAACCCAGGTAAAAGATTCCTTCCCGGGCCACCACCCGTTGATCGCCCCCATGGCACTGACCATTTTTGTCTGGGTATGGTTAATGAACTTCATGGATTTGATCCCGGTCGATTTATTACCGCTGATCGCAAGTTGGTTTGGTATTGGTTACCTCAAGGTGGTGCCTACCACTGATTTGAGCGTGCCCATGGCCATGGCACTGGTGGTGTTTATATTGTCGCTGTACTTCAATTTAAAAGTGAAAGGTCTGGGGGGATATCTGAAAATGTTCCTGTTCCATCCTTTCGGCAAGTTTGCTATTCCTGCCAATATCGTAATGACAGCCATCGAAGAGCTGGCTAAGCCTCTGAGCCTCGGCCTGCGTTTGTTCGGCAATATGTTTGCTGGTGAACTGGTGTTCCTGTTGATCGCATTGCTGGCTGGTGCCGCAACACTGGGCGCAGGCATGTTGATCTGGTTCCCGCTGCAAGTTGTGCTGGATCTGGCCTGGTTGCTGTTTCACATTCTGGTTATCACCCTGCAAGCCTTTATCTTCATGGTGCTGACGATTGTGTATCTGGGTATGGCGCATACCACAGATCACTAGGACAAAATTTGCCAAGTACTTGGTTCGTTCAGTACAAGGTTTGGTTCTATTTGTAATCGGTTTTATTAATTATTAATTTTTTAAGTTAAGGAGAGTAACAATGACACCTGATATGATCGCGATGATTTACTCCTACACAGCAGTTGGTGTAGGTGTGATTCTGGCCGCTGCCGGTCTGGGTTCCGCTATCGGTTGGGGCCTGATCTGTGCCAAGACGCTGGAAGGCATTGCACGCCAGCCGGAAATGCGTCCTGTATTGATGACCAACATGTTCATCTTCGCAGGCCTGATGGAATCCTTCCCGTTCATCATCTTGGCTTTTGCCATGTGGTTCCTGTTCGCTAACCCCTTCGTTGGTGCCCTGGCTGCCGCTATCGGCGCGCTTTAATAGTTAGTTTATTAAAGTCAAGGCTACTAACTTGGTGATGATCTGCTGCATGTACAAGCAGAGATAAACCGGGAGGAATAAAACAGTGAATATTACAGTAACCCTTTTTGCGCAGATGATCGCGTTTGTCCTGTTGATCTGGTTTGTCAACAGGGTGATGTGGGGCCCTCTGTCCGGGATCATGGAGGCACGCCAAAAGCGTATCGCCGATGGTCTTGCCGCCGCTGAAAAAGGCAAGCACGAAGAAGAGCTTGCCAAAAAGAAAGCGCTTGAGCTTCTGAAAGAAGCGAAAGATCAGGCGGGTGAAGTTGTGGCACAAGGTCAGAAGCGCGCGTCCGAAATCGTTGAAGAAGCCAAAGAAACAGCACGCACTGAAGGTGAGCGTATTGTTGCAGCGGCTAATGCAGAGATTGAACGTGAAGTGAATCAGGCGAAAGAAGCCCTTCGTACACAGGTAGCTGCGCTTGCGGTGGCCGGTGCTGAAAAAGTGCTGAAACGTGAAATCGACAGCAAGTCGCACGATGCCTTGTTGAATGATTTGGCGGCAGAGATTTAGGCCATGGCTGAGAAATCCACCATTGCCCGACCTTACGCCGAAGCGGTTTTTCAACTGGCCGATGCCAATGGTCAGTTGAAGGAATGGTCAGCTATGTTGCAAACCGTGGCGCTCATTGCGACGGATGCAGGCATGCAAGGCATCATCGGTAATACCAGTGTCAACAAGACGCAATTAGCGCAGTTGGTTATTGATGTTGCTGGCGATGTGTTGACTGACTCCGGCCGCAACCTGATCAAGCTGTTGGCAGAGAATCGCCGTCTGAACGTGATCGCTGAAATCACCGTGCAATTTGAAATCCTGAAAGCCGAGGCAGAAAAAACTGTCGAGGCGGAAATGGTTTGTGCGCAGAAGGTCAGTGCGAAACAGCAATCGATGATCGCCGCAAAACTCAAGGCACGACTGGGACGCGAAGTGTCCCTCAAGTGTACCGTGGACGAATCCCTCATGGGGGGAGCCATTATCAAGGCAGGCGACATGGTGATTGATGGTTCAGTGAGCGGTCAACTAAACAAGCTTTCCGTGGAGCTGGCGGGTTAACACTGGCTGTTCTTACGCAGCCATGAACCGCCAATAGAGGAAAAAAGAAAATGCAATTAAATCCGTCTGAAATCAGCGAGCTGATTAAAAAACGAATCGAAAATTTTGATGTCGCCACCGAGGCGCGCAACGAAGGCACCGTGGTGAGTATCACTGATGGTATCGTGCGTGTTCACGGCCTGTCCGACGTGATGCTGGGTGAAATGGTTGAATTTCCCGGTAACACTTTCGGTATGGCGTTGAACCTGGAGCGGGACTCCGTGGGTGCCGTGGTGCTGGGTGCTTATGAGCACATCACCGAAGGCGACAAGGTCAAATGTACTGGCCGTATCCTGGAAGTGCCAGTGGGCCCGGGCCTGTTGGGTCGCGTGGTTGACTCTCTGGGTACCCCTATCGATGGCAAAGGTCCGATTGACGCTGCCAGTTATGAGCCTATCGAAAAAGTAGCACCGGGTGTTATCGAACGTAAATCCGTGGATCAACCTGTGCAAACGGGTCTGAAAGCCATTGATGCCATGGTGCCTGTTGGGCGTGGTCAGCGTGAATTGATTATCGGTGATCGCCAGACCGGCAAAACAGCGGTTGCTATCGATGCCATTATCAACCAGAAAGGCACAGGCGTTAAATGTGTCTATGTTGCTATTGGTCAGAAAGCGTCTTCCATTGCTGCCGTAGTGCGCAAACTGGAAGAACACGGTGCGCTGGCGCACACCATCATTGTCGCTGCGACGGCTGCTGATCCTGCTGCCATGCAATACATCGCGCCTTACGCTGGTTGTACCATGGGCGAATATTATCGTGATCGTGGCGAAGACGCGCTGATTGTTTATGATGATTTGACCAAGCAGGCATGGGCCTATCGTCAGGTCTCCCTGTTGTTGCGTCGTCCGCCGGGTCGTGAAGCCTATCCGGGTGACGTGTTTTATCTGCATTCCCGTTTGCTGGAACGTGCCTCACGTATCAATGCAAAAGAAGTCGAACGCCTCACCAAGGGTGAAGTGAAAGGTAAAACCGGTTCTCTGACCGCACTGCCCATTATCGAAACCCAGGCCGGTGACGTGTCGGCCTTCGTGCCCACCAACGTGATTTCCATCACCGATGGTCAGATCTTCCTGGAAGCTGACTTGTTCAACGCAGGTATCCGCCCGGCCATTAACGCCGGTTTGTCGGTGTCTCGTGTGGGTGGTGCTGCACAAACCAAGATCATCAAGAAGCTGGGTGGCGGTGTGCGTCTCGATTTGGCGCAGTATCGTGAACTGGCGGCCTTTGCGCAGTTTGCATCCGACCTGGATGAAACGACACGCAAACAGATCGAACGTGGCCAACGTGTGACCGAACTGATGAAGCAGTTGCAATATGCGCCGTTGTCCGTCGCCGAAATGGCCTTTTCACTGTTTGCCGCCAACGAAGGTTTCATCGACGATGTTGATGTGAAAAAGGTTGTGGACTTTGAAGCAGCGTTGCATTCCTTCCTGCGTTCCAATAATGCCGACCTGCTGGCGAAGATTGATGCGAGTGGGGACTTTAACGATGACATCGCTGGTGAAATGAAAGTGGCCATCGAGAAGTTCAAAACGTCTGGCACCTATTAATAGGTGCCTGACTATAAGGTCAGGAGCTTTCCGTTAGGAGCTTTTCGTTAGGAGATAGGCATGGCAGTCGGTAAAGAGATACGCACAAAGGTCAAAAGCGTTCAGAATACGCAAAAGATCACGCGCGCCATGGAAATGGTGGCGGCGAGTAAAATGCGTAAGGCACAGGATCGCATGGCGGCATCGCGCCCCTATGCGAAAAAAATTCGCAATGTGATTCACCATCTGGCGCAATCGCATCCGGAATATAAACATTCCTACATGCAGGACCGTGAGGTCAAACGTGTCGGTTTTATTGTGGTCTCCAGTGATCGTGGTTTGTGTGGTGGATTGAATGCCAATCTGTTTCGCGCCACCCTGAGGTCGTTGAAAGAGTGGGATGCAAAGGGTGTCGGCATTGATGTTTGCACCATTGGTTCCAAAGGAACCAGCTTCTTCAAGCGACTGGGCAGCAACATTACTGCGGAAACCAGCCATCTTGGTGATGCCCCGCGCATCAACGATATGTTTGGCACTATCAAGGTGATGCTGGATGCCTATGACAATGGCACGATTGATCGTTTGTTCGTGGTGTATAACGAGTTCGTCAGCACCATGGCTCAGGATCCTACGATTGATCAGCTGTTGCCGATTGAGGCCAAAGAAGAGAAAGAATACGCCCATCACTGGGATTACCTCTACGAGCCGGAAGCCAAAGAGGTGATCACCGATCTGTTGACGCGCTATGTAGAATCACTGGTCTATCAGGCTGTGGTGGAAAATGTAGCCTGTGAGCAGTCAGCACGCATGGTGGCGATGAAGGCCGCATCGGACAATGCCGGTGACATCATCGACGAATTGAATCTGGCCTATAACAAGGCCCGCCAAGCAGCGATCACCCAGGAAATTTCCGAGATCGTTAGTGGCGCGGCAGCTGTTTGATCCACTGGATCTTCAATAGTCAGACTATTGGCCAACAAACAGCAGCGAAACAGAATTAGTTAAATTTAAAGAGGACTTAAACATGAGTTCAGGAAATATCGTACAAATCATCGGTGCCGTCGTGGACGTGGAATTCCCGCGTGATGCCATGCCGAAGGTCTACGACGCACTGAAATTAAATGAGGTTGATCTGACGCTGGAAGTACAACAGCAGTTAGGTGACGGCATCGTGCGTTGCATCGCCATGGGTACCACTGATGGACTTAAGCGCGGCATGAGTGCCAATGGCACAGGTGAGCCAATTCGGGTGCCAGTGGGTCAGGGTACGCTGGGTCGTATCATGGACGTGCTGGGTCGTCCGATAGATCAGGCCGGTGAAGTTAAAGCCGACAAAACCATGCCAATTCATCGCAAGCCACCCGCCTTTGATGAACAGTCCAGCTCGCTGGATATTCTCGAAACCGGTATTAAGGTTATCGATCTGGTTATGCCGATCGCCAAGGGCGGTAAAATCGGTCTGTTTGGTGGTGCGGGTGTAGGTAAAACCGTGACGCTGATGGAACTGATTCGTAACATCGCTGTTGAACATAGCGGTTTCTCCGTATTCGCCGGTGTGGGTGAACGTACTCGTGAAGGTAATGACTTCTACTATGAAATGGAAGAAGGCGGCGTGCTGGACAAAGTAGCGCTGGTATACGGACAGATGAATGAGCCTCCGGGTAACCGTCTGCGTGTTGCGCTGACCGGTTTGACCATGGCCGAGCATTTTCGTGACGAAGGTCGTGAAGTGTTGTTGTTCGTGGATAACATTTATCGTTACACACTGGCCGGTACCGAGGTATCTGCATTGTTGGGTCGTATGCCTTCCGCAGTGGGTTATCAGCCAACACTGGCCGAAGAAATGGGTGCCTTGCAGGAACGTATTACTTCCACCAAAACCGGTTCTATCACATCCTTCCAGGCTGTGTATGTGCCTGCGGATGATTTGACCGATCCGTCTCCGGCCACCACCTTTGCTCATTTGGATGCGACCCTGGTGTTATCGCGTCAAATTGCTGAGCTGGGTATCTATCCTGCTGTGGACCCGCTGGACTCTTCTTCACGTCAGCTGGACCCGTTGGTGATCGGTGAAGAGCACTACAATGTTGCCCGTGCGGTGCAAGGTACTCTGCAACGTTACAAAGAACTGAAAGACATTATCGCCATTCTGGGTATGGATGAGTTGTCTGAAGAAGACAAAATGTCAGTGAACCGCGCACGTAAACTGCAACGCTTCCTGTCACAACCCTTCTTCGTGGCGGAAGTATTTACCGGTGCACCCGGTAAGTATGTGAGCCTGAAAGATACCGTCTCTGGTTTTAAAGCCATTATTGATGGTGAGCATGACGGATTGCCCGAGCAGGCGTTCTACATGGTGGGTGGCATCGAAGAAGCCGTTGAAAAGGCCAAAACCCTCGCTTAACCAGCGGTGTTTTATTGACGGTTCAGAGAGGAGAGTAGGTAATGGCGATGACTATGCATGTAGACGTTGTAAGTGCTGAAGAGGAAATTTTTTCCGGGCCAGCGACAATGTTGTTTGCGCCGGGAGCGATGGGTGATCTGGGCATCATGCCCCGTCACGCACCCCTGATGACACGTATTAAACCCGGTGAGGTGCGCATTGTCACCGAACAGGGTGATGATGAGATTGTGTTATATGTTTCCGGCGGTATGCTGGAGATTCAGCCCGAAGCGGTGACGATTCTGGCCGATACCGCCCAGCGTGCTGGCGACATTGATGAAGCCGCAGCGCTTGAAGCCAAGGAGCGTGCTGAAAAACTGTTGGCCGATCAGAAAGGCGAAATCGACTATGCGGCTGCATCGGCAGAGCTTGCCGAGGCCATGGCGCAGTTGCAGGCGATTTCGCGTTTGCGGAAAAAAGTCGGGCGGTAAGTTCATTGATAAACAAGCAATAAAAAAGGGCGGTTTTTACCGCCCTTTTTTATTGCCGTGAACGTATTACTAGAATGCGAATAAAAATGCGAATTAAGCGCTAAATCGTTTTGTTAGCGCTTTTGTTACTGAAAATACCGTCATTGCGCATGTTTTTAGCCGGAATCCAGAAGCTTACTCCTTCTGGGCCAAATGCCCGGTGGCTTTTTAAAAGCAGTGTGTTTTCAGCACTTAATTCACAGTTAAACCATAGTCTAGCTCGTAATTTAAGGCCATAATCCAAGCCATATTTTATTTCATAGGGACTGGTATTTGTTATGTCTGTTGATTTATCACTTAGCGTTGTAGTGCTGGCCGCCGGTCAGGGTACACGCATGAAATCCACCTTACCCAAAGTCTTGCACTGTATTGCAGGTCGGCCATTGGTGGAACACGTCATCACCGATGCACAGGAGCTGGGTGCGAGGGATATTCATATTGTATTTGGCCATGGTGGTGAGCAGGTACAACAAGCCTTGTCGGCTTATGACCTCAACTGGGTGGAACAAACAGAACAACTGGGTACTGGCCACGCCGTCGAACAGGCGCTGCCCGCCATCCCCGATGATCATCTGGTGTTGCTGTTATACGGTGATGTACCACTGATTACTGTACAGACCCTGCAACGACTTATTGCTGCTACGGAGGGTAATGCCTTGGCTCTGCTGACGGCAAAACTGGTCGATCCCACAGGCTATGGTCGTATCGTGCGTGATGCGGCGGGAAAAGTGCAGTGCATTGTCGAGCAAAAAGATGCCAGTACAGAACAACTGTCCATCGATGAAATCAATACCGGCATGTTGGCGGTAAAAGCGGACAGGCTGAAAAAATGGATTGCCGCACTGGATAACAACAATGCCCAGGGTGAATTTTATTTGACGGACATTGTTGGTTTTGCCGTGGCGGATGGTGTTGTTATCAACACTGCAAATCCGGATGAAATTTGCGAAATTGAAGGCGTGAACAACAAGCGCCAATTGGCTGAGTTGGAGCGGGCTTATCAACTACGGCAGGCACGACAACTGATGGAGGCTGGCTTGACCCTGAGAGACCCCGCCCGTTTCGATTTGCGCGGCGAACTTATTATTGGTCGGGATGTTGAAATTGATATCAATGTGCTTATCGAAGGTCGAGTGGAACTGGCGGATGGCGTACAGGTTGGCCCTAACGTGATACTGAAAAATGTCAGTATCGGTGCAGGCACACAAATACATGCCAACAGTCTGTTGGAAGAAAGTATCACGGGTACCCAGTGCGATATTGGCCCCTATGCCCGCTTGCGACCGCAGACAAACCTGGCGAACAAAGTAAAAGTGGGTAATTTTGTCGAAATCAAAAAATCCAACATTGCTGATGGTAGTAAAATAAATCATCTGAGTTATGTAGGCGACACGACGATGGGTAACGATGTGAACGTGGGTGCAGGTACGATTACCTGTAATTACGACGGAGTGAACAAGTATCAGACAATTATTGGTGACAACGTATTCATCGGCTCCGACACGCAGCTCGTTGCACCTGTGATTATCGCTGACGGAACGACTATTGGTGCAGGGTCCACTATTACCAAAGATACTCCGGCGGATGCCTTAACCCTGAGTCGGGCAGAACAGGTGTCGGTAAAAAGCTGGAAAAGGCCCAAAAAAATAAAGGAAGAATAAAAGGAAAGTTGTTCTTTTTGTTCATTATTCTAATGTAGACCTGAATAATGAAAATCTAACGCAAAGGCGCGAAGATGCAGAGGGCGCAAAGAGTGGGAAGATAACGAACAAAAGAGATAAAAAATCTTAAATGCTATGGATTACTGTATTCTTTTTCGTGCCTTTGCGTTGATTGTATGGCGCAGTGATTCGTAGTCGAGGAACAGTCTGTTCCACTGAAAGTAAATCAGTGATTTTATTTAGTTGAATGTTTTGAGCGCTTAATTCACATTAAGCCTGAGCAAAGACTTTTATGGCAAAATTTGTTTTTACAGAGAGCGAGACCGACCTCGTTACTTGAACCTGGAGACTGGAAATTAATCATGTGTGGAATTGTGGGTGCTGTAGCAGACAGGGATGTAGTGCCAATTCTGGTAGAAGGCTTACGTCGGCTTGAATATCGTGGTTATGACTCTGCGGGTGTCGCCGTATTAGATGACGCAGACAACCTGGACCGTGTGCGCTCCATGGGTAAGGTTGCCGCGCTGGTGGAGGCAATAGACGGAAAGCTCAAGGGTAAAGTGGGCATTGCACATACCCGCTGGGCCACTCACGGTGTGCCAAGCGAAAATAATGCCCACCCTCATGTGTGTCGCAACGTTGTATCGGTTGTACATAACGGCATTATCGAAAACCATGAACAGTTGCGTGAAGCGCAAACTCAGGCAGGCCATATTTTCACCTCGGAAACCGACACGGAAGTCGTGGTCCATCAAGTCTACGACTATCACGTTGAACAAGGGAAAGATCTGCTGTCGGCAGTGCGTGCTGCTGTCGCCGATTTCGATGGCGCGTATGCTCTGGGAGTGATCAGCGCAAAAGAAGAAGGGCGTCTGATTACCGCACGCCGGGGTAGCCCACTGGTAATAGGTGTGGGTATCGGTGAATATTTTATCGCCTCGGATGTGGCCGCATTGTTACCCGTCACACAACGATTTATCTTTTTGGAAGAAGGCGACATTGCAGACATTCGTCGCAACAGTTTGGTTATTTACAATGCCCAGGGCAACGAAGTACAGCGCCCCATCAAAGAAAGCGAACAGTCAGCTGACGCAGTAGATCGGGGTGAATACCGCCACTACATGCTCAAGGAAATTTATGAACAACCCCAGGCTATTGCCGACACCCTGGAAGGCCGTATCAGCGGTGGACGGGTATTGGAACAGGCTTTTGGTGCAGGAGCATCGGAAATTTTTGACAAGGTGCAAGGTGTTCACATCATCGCCTGTGGCACCAGCTATCACTCGGGACTGATTGGCAGTTATTGGTTGGAATCCATTGTTGGTATCCCGTGCAGTGTTGAAGTGGCCAGTGAATTTCGTTATCGCAAACCGGTTGTACGCAATAACTCCCTCATCGTCACCCTGTCACAATCGGGCGAAACGGCGGACACGCTAGCCGGTTTACAAGAAGCTAAACGCCTGGGCTTTGGTCATTCCCTGTCAATCTGTAACGTGCCAGAAAGTTCGCTGGTGCGGGAGTCTGACCTCGTCTTGCTAACGCGAGCGGGCCCGGAAATCGGTGTTGCCTCCACCAAAGCGTTTACGACACAGCTGGTGGCGTTAATGCTGTTAGTGATCACCCTGGGCAGGCGTAACGGCCTATCGGCAGAAAATGAAACCCGCATGGTGGGTGAGCTGGAAAAATTGCCGGGTGAAATTGATCGGGTATTAAAACTCGACAAGCCCATCCAGGAAATTGCCCAACAGTTTGCCGACAAACACAACGCCTTATTTTTGGGGCGTGGCGCACAATATCCCGTGGCCATGGAGGGCGCGCTCAAGCTCAAAGAGATTTCCTACATTCATGCCGAAGCCTATCCTGCGGGTGAGCTGAAACATGGCCCGTTGGCATTGGTGGATGAAAACATGCCCATCATTGCGGTGGCACCCAATAATGAATTATTGGAAAAGTTAAAATCCAACTTGCAGGAAGTGCGCGCCCGGGGTGGCGAACTGTTGGTCTTTGCCGACATGCACTCTGAACTGCAACAGGCCGATGGCATACAGGTATTAAATGTTGCTCCCGTGGATGATGCTATGTCGCCTATCGTGTATACCATTCCGCTGCAATTGTTGTCCTACTACGTGGCCGTACTCAAAGGCACGGATGTGGATCAACCCCGCAACCTCGCGAAATCGGTTACCGTGGAATAAAATCTGCGCATCAATATTATCGGTGTGACTAGAAAATAAAGTCGTTTGCGGGTAACTGGGAATTAAGGAGGTGTATGTTCCTTAATCTCCCAGTCCCGGGGGAAGAATTTCATACTTCGGGATATCAGCCGGAAACACTGCCCATTTGGGGGCTGATGAAGTGTAAATAGCCATTTGGGGAGAGAACTCATCGTTATTGTCCAGCGTTGATGCTGCGACAGAATAAAAATTACCGACGGTAACCTCTACACATAACGTCGCGCCACAATCACCACAGAATTGATGATTCATGTCTTTTCCAGAATCCCCAAGGCGGGTAAAGTTTGATGGCGTACCTTTGGTAAATTTGAATTTATCAACGGGTACCCATAATCCAAACCATTTGTCGGAACCGGTATGTGTCTGGCATTCTTTACAATAGCAAAATGCTGAATTAATAGGTTCTCCTTCAAAGCAATACTCTACATTTCCACAACTGCATTTTCCTTTATATTTTTTCATATCAGCCTCAAAATAATTTTAAAAAGTGTGTTTGGTGTTGATTTCAGGTATGAAATTAACGGCGCTTCGGGCGATGTGTCAAGCACGGTTATATATGCAATGCCGATAAAACATCCTTTGCCAAATAATCACCATCCATGGGTTGAGAGACGGAGTATAAACCCAGTCTGCTGACACCCTGGTGTCAGTATGACTGTTTTCGATCTCATTTTTTATGCAATGAGCCCTTTGGTTTCGAGATGCAGTGTGGGCACAAAAACGTGCCCACCCTTGGTGTTGGGTTTAACCTGTGGCGGTATCGGCGATGCGTGTGACATCCGAGAAAGGCAGGTAGTCGGGGTCAAAAAACTGGGTGGCAATTTCATCGGCAAAAAAACGACCGCGGGTGGTAAGCCAGACATGGTCGTCATTTTCTGCAATCAGGTCCAGTGCTTTAAAACCGTTTATCGTATTGCCAAAGCAGTGTTCGATAGTTTCTCCCGTGCGTTCGGTAAACAGTGCTTTACTGACGCGCGCGTTTTTCAGCGGCAGAATAAAACAGCGCCGACGTTCGTCATCCACGGTGCGAATTTTTCCACGGTTTACGGAGACTTTTCCCTGGCGCACTAACTGATAGTAGTTTTCCAGGTTGGCGTCGCCGACGTTCATGGAAAACACGCCGCGTAGATTGGACCAGGACGATACGCCCACGCCGGTGACATCGGCGAGGTCGCAGGCCCAGTCGCGCAGATAGTGGGAGATGTCCTCCGCTTTGCGGGCGAAGA
>WFQM01000006.1 GCA_015487095.1 Gammaproteobacteria bacterium
CAAGGGTGGAACAAGCGTAGCGGTTCCACCAAAAGGTCAAGGGAAGAACATCAGTCCTTTCAGCCTGTATTACTCTTTACCCAACCAAAAAGCCACAGTTAGTGTTCGAGCGATCCTAACTCAATAAATTTCTGGCAATTCTATACCCGTGGCGTTTGGGATTTAGGTTTAAGTGTGCGTCATATTTTCTTCATGGCGAGGCGAAATGATGCGTAATAGTCGTTCTATTGCACGGAGTTTCGACGCGGCCATGGAGGAAATAGGCTGTGCATACACCTAAATCTCAATCGCTACGGGTATATTGATGATAATCATAATTTTGGCTGCCATCAGGCAGGATGAGCCGCCAGCCGACTGGCATCAGGCCACCACCACTCTGGCAGAAGTGCCGGTTCACTGCCAGACTCCACGGCGCGCAACCAGCATTCAGCATCCAGCAGGTGCTTACCCCAATGCGAGTAAAAACTGTATTGCCAGTTTTCTGATGCACGCTGCGGGCTATCCCATAACAAATCAAGCCCGTGCCTGAGGTCAAAATACATATCCGCAAGATTATCAGCCATGCGCTCACAGAGCTGTGGCCATTGGTATAACCCCACTGACATTGCTTTGTAAGCAGCATAGAGTTTGCGGTCAGTCTGTAAATCAGCACTCAAGCAGAAAAACATTTCACAACGTTTTTCATCATCATAAACAAGAGCCATATGACCCGCACTCGCGGGTGCCGACAACGCTGTTACCGCCACATGCAAACGTGGCAATAATTTTGCGAGCCGCTGAATCCAGTCAGCATCCCGCGCACCATCAATCAGCGCACAATACTCGCGCGCCACAGACGCCATACGCGCACACTGCAAAGGCATCTTTTTCATAAGGCTTCTCCGCAATCACACATTTATCAAGTTAAATGTCAACATTGATCATTAACACCAAAATAAGTGTAGTCGAAGCCTTGTCCATCTGCCGAACCTGCTCGCATAAATTTGTGGGGAAGCCAATCAATCTCAGACAAATACAGATAGTCAATGTGCGCATTAGTATGCTGCTGGAGTGTTACACTTTGGCATAAACAATCACTACGCCCACCAAGGAGAGCGCAGTCATGAAAGAAATCACCAGTACGCCTGTGGTAATGAGTTTTGCCGGTACCGACCCCAGTGGTGGTGCCGGTCTTCAGGCCGATATTGAAACGCTGATCAGCATGGGCTGTCACGCCGCATCGGTGGTCACCGCCGTCACCGTACAGGACACTCAACAACTGTTTCGCTATCAAGCCATGAGCCCCACTCTGCTTATTGAGCAGGCACGCGCTGTGCTGGAAGACATTCCTGTCTCCGCTTTTAAAATCGGTATGATTGGCAGTGCGGAAAATGCCGAGGCCATCCAGAGTATTTTGCTTGATTACCCCGATGTACCTGTCGTACTGGACCCGTTAATCAGTGCAGGCGGTGGCGGTGAACTGGCCAATGACGAGCTTATCGACGCCATGGTCAACCTTTTGTTCCCCCTTACCACGGTACTCACCCCCAACAGCGAAGAAGCCCGCGCCTTCGCTCCCGAAGCCGATACATTGGATGCCTGCGCACAGGAACTGCTGGAACTGGGCAGCGAATTTATTCTCATCACCGGCAGCCACGAAAACACACCGCACGTTATCAACAGCCTGTATAGCGAGAGCCGTTTACTGGAGAGTTACACATGGGATCGTCTGCCCGGTGCCTTTCACGGTACCGGCTGCACCCTGGCTGCTGCTATCGCTGGACTGCTGGCGCAAGACCTGCCCATGACCAGCGCCATCCTTGAAGCGCAGGAGTTCACCTGGGAAACACTCAACAACAGTTACCGCATTGGCATGGGACAAAATATTCCCAACCGGTTATTCTGGGCGCGTGATGATGACGACGAAAAAGAACAACAACCACAACAACTACACTGACAACATAAAAACCATAAAATGTATAACCATAAATTGACGGGGCTTTATGCCATCACCGACGCTGCACAAAATGACCAGCAACAACTTATTACCGATGTTGAACAAGCGTTGCTCGGTGGTGCTCATATTATTCAATACCGGGATAAAACCACACAGCACGACCAACGTTGCGATACTGCCAAGCAGCTACGCAAACTCACCCGGCAACATAATGCCTTGCTCATTATCAATGACGATGTAAACCTTGCCAGTAACAGCCATGCCGATGGCGTACACCTCGGCTGTGATGACGTGCCAATTTCTGCTGCGCGTACACAGCTTGGCTCTGATGCCATTATTGGTGTCTCATGTTACAACGATTTTTCACTGGCAAAACAAGCAACCAATAATGGTGCCGATTACATTGCCTTTGGCCGTTTTTTTCCTTCACACACCAAACCCGATGC
>WFQM01000007.1 GCA_015487095.1 Gammaproteobacteria bacterium
CTGTATTTTCTGCTCGAACGAACGCCCTTCGAAGAAAATTGTACGGTTGAAATTCTGAATATCAGCAAACAAGCCCTGCTTGAGAACTTTGAGGACGTACCTGAAACAATCCAGTCAGAACTTTATAATATTGTTTACAGCGCCGAGTTCGGCCAGTTCGGTGGTCGCCCCTTTAGTGTCATCATCGGCAATTATGACTTTGGTCCATCCGCACCGGACATGCGCCTGCTTCAACAAATTGCGGCGGTGAGCAGTATCTCCCATGCGCCCTTTATTGCGGCAGCTTCTCCCGACCTTTTTGATATCGATAATTTCTCCGGGCTGACCCGGATTCGCGACCTGAGCGCCATCTATGAACAACCCCGCTTTGCCAAATGGTGTTCATTTCGGGAATCAGAAGATGCGCGTTACATCGGACTGACGTTACCCGGCTTTTTATTACGGACACCCTGGGAATCCGATGTTGATGGTGCATTTAATTATCAGGAACGCTACCACAAAAACCAGGTGGGGGGTCTGTGGGGAAATTGCGCGTTTGCGTTCGCGACACGACTGCTCGACAGTTTTTCCCAATACCGATGGTGCCTGAATATCAGTGGTGCGGAAGATGGAAAAGTGGCGGGTTTGCACATGACCAGCAAAACAAACAGCCATCGTTCAATAATACCTGCCCGTGTATTGATCTCTGACCGACGTGAATCAGAACTCGTTAAACACGGGTTTATTCCACTCAGTGTGCGTAAGGGAAGCGATACGGCAGCCTTTTATTCTGCCCAGTCGGTACAATCCGTCAAAGTATTTGCGGATACAGAAGAAGGGCGGGCTGCGACCCTCAATCACTTGTTGGGAGCACAATTCCCCTACCTGTTTATCGTTTCCCGACTGTCACACTATTTGAAAATGATGCAACGGGAAAATATTGGCGGCTGGAAAACACGACTCGATATCGACAAAGAACTCAACAACTGGCTGCGCCAATATGTGTCCGACATGGATAACCCGACCCCGGCAGTGCGTGCCCGCCGCCCGTTACGCAAGGCACAGGTTAAAATTCGTGAAGTGGAAGGTAAAAGCGGCTGGTATTTAATCAAACTGGTCGTTGTGCCCCACCTGAAATATATGGGTGAGTCCTTCTCGTTAAACGAGACAGGCAAACTTGATCTTGCCTAAACAGCCTTGAGAGGAAATAAAAATGCCATTACCCGGAAACATAACCATCATCGGTGAAGAACAGGGCCAGATCGAAGGCTCTTGCGATACTGACGGACGAGAAGGAACGATACAGGTGCTGCGTTTTGACCATAGCGTGGAAATCCCCACCAGCACCGACGGCATTACTGCGGGGCGTCGGGTTCACCGCCCTTTTATCATCAGCAAGGAAACCGATAAAAGCACGCCCATGTTATTCCAGGCGCTGTGTACCGGCGAGCTGTTAAGCGAGGTGATACTGGACTGGTACCGTATCGATGGCACCGGAGAGCAGGAACTCTACTACACCATCAAGCTTTACAATGCGCTGATCAGCAAAGTACGTCCCTGGGTGCCTGACGTACTCGACCAGAGCAAAAGCGCTTATCGACACATGGAAGATGTTTCCTTTACCTATGAAAAAATAATCTGGACATGGGAACCCGACGGTATCGAATACGAAGATGCCTGGGGTGAGATGGTATAAGCCGACACATGTCTAACGAACGCCTCCTGAAACGCATCAAGCAATGGAATATGCGCCAGGTTCCGGCTGCGGACCACAATGTGTATATTGAATCGGTTCTGGCTGACCTGTCCATGCTGTACAACACGCAACATGGAACGGCGCTGATAGACGACGCTTATGGTTTGCCGGACTTTACCAATATTTTTAACAACCTGACGCCACCGGATATCGACATGATGCAACGCGCCATCATGAACACAACGAATCGTTTTGAACCCAGACTTAAATCGGTCACCGTAAACCATGAAGACCGAAAAAATGAATTTGGATTATTGAGATTTACCGTATCCGCCCAACTGATGTACCTGGATGGATTGTCCCCTCTGAACTACAGCGTATTGCTCAATGGTGATGGCAGTGTCGCCATCGAGGTTAAATAAGGGTCACAATGAGCACGGAATATTACAAAAGAACCAATGTAGGGTGGAACAAGCGTAGCGGTTCCGCCAAACAAGAATTGGTGGAACCGCTGCGCTTGTTCCACCCTACGACTGAACTACAGCGTATTGCTCAATGGTGATGGCAGGTGTCGCCATCGAGGTTAAATAAGGGTCACAATGAGCACGGAACATTACAAAATAACCAATGTAGGGTGGAACAAGCGTAGCGATTCCGCCAAACGGGAATGGGTGGAACCGCTGCGCTTGTTCCACCCTACGACTGAACTACAGCGTATTGCTCAATGGTGATGGCAGTGTCGCCATCGAGGTTAAATAAAAGGTCACAATGAGCACAGAATATTACAAAAAAGCCTTAACCGGGTTACGTGAAGAGGCCGCCGTATTTGCGCGAGCAAACCCTGCGCTCGCCCCCCATTTGGCGGGCCCCAGTCCTGACCCGGATGTTGAGCGCCTGCTCGAAGGTGTTGCCTATCTCACCGGTAATATCCATCAAAAGCTGGATGAGGATTTTCCCGAGTTTGCCCAGGGAATAATGCAGCTGGCTTTTCCCCATTACCTCAGGCCCCTGCCCTCGGCAACCATTATTCAGTTTACGCCGAAAAATATTTTAAAGGGCAAGCTGACCATACCCGCTGGCACCTGCATTGACTCCATTGCCGTGGAAGGCAGCAAATGTCGTTTTCGTACCTGTTTTGAAGTAGAAGCCCTGCCGCTTTCCATTACGGATGCAACGCTTGTTGATTCTGGCAGCAGCCGTAAACGTATCGAAATCAGTTTCAACCTGTCAGGCGTCAGTGTCAGCGAATGGACCTCGGACAAACTGCGTTTCCATATCCACGGTGAGTTTTCTGGCGCAAGCAATCTTTTTATGGCCTTGCAACATTACCTGGACAAGGTGTTCATCGAAACCCCGTCAGGACGATATGACATTGAACCCGACCAGTTGGCACCGGCGGGAATGTCAGCAGAAGAAGGGCTTGTCCCCTACCCCGGCAACTCGTTCCCGGCCTATCGCCTGATACAGGAATATTATCTGTTAAAAGAAAAGTTTCTGTTCTTCGACCTGCATGGCATCAATGAGTGGAAAAAGAAACTGGGCAATGGACAATTCAAACTCGTTTTTGAATGCAGGGATATGCCGTTTATCTTGCCACGCATTACCAGTGACTGGTTCGTATTGCATGCCACACCGGCCATCAATCTCTTTGAACACGAAGCAGAACCCGCAGCCATCACCCATCGACAGAGTGAAGTTCAAATTCGTCCCTCTCGCTCAAAGGGTGAAAACACTCAGGTCTATGAAATCAAATCGGTCACCGGCCATAACCGTAAACAGGCCAGAACAACAGACTATAAACCGTTGGGAATGTTTGATCCTGCTGAACAGTCAGCACCGGTATATCAAACCACGTTCCGGCCCTCCGAATCCGGCAGGATCAACGAACCGTATCTAACGATCAGCTACCCGGAAGATTATGACATCCCGGACCAGGAAACCATTATCGCCCAACTGACGTGCAGCAACGGCAGCCTTCCGGCAGGCCTGCGCCCGGGCGATATTTGCAAGGCAACCAGTTCCACCTCCGAACTTGTCGAATTCAAAAACATCACCCCGGCCACAGACTGTTATCAAATGCCAACCGGTAAAAATGTGTTATGGCGTTTGTTGTCACATCTGTCCCTGAATTTTCTGTCACTTGCGGATACCGAAAACCTGAAGGCATTATTAACCCTCTACATATTTGGCGGCGGCAAAAATCGTAATGAAGAAATGGCAGACCGGCGGCGTATCGACAGCATTTCCGGCCTGACAGTCACCACGGAAGACCGTTTTGTTTCCGGCCTGATTATGCGTGGCCAGGCCATCAATATAACGGCAAGGCTGGATCACTTCGCCTGCCACGGTGATTTTTACCTGTTCGGTACCCTGCTCAATCAACTGTTAGCCAGTTTTTCCACGATTAACTGCTACACACGCCTGATACTGAAAGATGAAGCCAGTGGCGAAGAATTTACCTGGCCAGCCATGCTGGGAGGCCGTCCATTAACATAAAAGACGACATTCTGGAGAACGCACCGGAATACGATTTTTACCAGGCCGTACGTCTGCTCAAGCGTATCCAGCAGGAAAGCAAGGGACGACGAACACCCACGCTAAAAATTCGCCCGGAACTCAGTCTGGATTTTCCAGATGCGGATATTTCACAGATTGAAGAACTGGATAAGAACCGTGGCTTTAATTTAACCACTACGTTTATGGGCCTGTACGGCGTTTCCTCACCGTTACCCGCCTTCATCACCGAAGATCTGCTGGACGAAGAATGGGACGAGCAAGACAGTCAGCGTGGATTTCTGGATATCTTCCACCATCAACTTTTTCCCCTGCTCTATCAGGCCTGGTATAAATACCGGTTCAGCCACAATGTGGTAGAAGCCAAAAACGAGGCTTACTGGCAGATCATCTTCAGTCTGTTTGGTCTCGGCTCGGAAGAATTTCTTGAGAGTGTCGACAATCCCTATGTTTTAATGCGCTATGCCGGGATTCTGATGCAACAACCCAAATCACCGGCAGGTCTGGAAACCATCCTTCGGGACTATCTGGGCAATACCAGCATCAGCATCATTCCCTGTGTGCGTCGCACCGTAACAATCACCAAAGACCAACAACTGCATCTCGGTATGCAAGCAAACACACTGGGCAAAGACACCATGCTGGGCAGTGAAATCGATGATGCAAGCGGCAAGTTTACCATCGCCATTGGCCCTGTGGATGAAACAACATTCCACACCTGTTTCAGTCATCCGGACACCATGGCCTTCATCCGGCAATTAAGCCATTTTTATCTTTCACTGCCACTGGATACCGATATCAAACTGATCATCGAAAAAAACAATGCAAAATCGCCCATGCTCGGTGGTGAACAATGGACATCCCTGGGACAAACAACATGGCTGCTGGCAGACAGCAACCCGGACACGCTTGAGGTTTCCCTGCCTCTCGATCAATTTTCTCTACAAGACGGCCCGGCCGCACCCTTTACATCAAGTAGGTAGATAAATGAACAATCCACTCTTCACATTTACAAGCCATGCCGCAGGCGGTGACCAGTTTACCGTCGTCAGTTATACCGCCACGGAAGGTTTATCCAGCCTGTATCGTTACGATATAACACTCAAAGCGCCTCTTAGTGCCGCGATTGACCTGGATGACATGCTCGACAACCCTGCCCGGTTCAGCATTGACACTGACCAAGGTGAATCCCCGGTACACGGTGTTTTAAGCACCTTTGATGAAGTCAGAATGTCCGGTGAATACGTTTTTTATCAGGCCACACTGGTACCGCGCCTGTGGAAATTGTCCACTTATAAAACCAATGAAATCTATACCACCGAACTGACCGTCGACAATATTATTCGCACCGTACTGGACAACGCAGACCTGAAAGAAACGGTGGACTTCGACATCAGCGGCGTGAAAAACACACTCCTGCAAAGAGACTATGTCTGCCAGTTTCGCGAATCCGATTTCGCCTTCATCTCCCGCCTGATGGAAAACGAGGGGATTTATTTTTTCTTCGAACAAGGAGCTGACTCGGAAATACTCGTTATCGCTGACGATGGCAAATATGACCCCGTCGATATGCCTGACGCCACTTTTGATACGGCACCACAATCACATCGTGTCGGCGAAACAGTCCAGTCATGGCTTTGCCGCAAACAACGGCTGCCGGAAAATGTCACCGTACGGGACTACAACCCGGAGCAACCCTCACTGGATGTCTACGATACCCACTCTGTTGACACTGCGGGTCAGGGAACTGAATATCTCTATGGTGAAAATTTCCTGACGGAAACCGAAGCAGAACATCTGGCCCAGGTGCGTGCCGAAGAATTTATCTGTCGTAAAACACGCTACTACGGAGAAAGCGGTATTTGCGGACTGACAGCAGGTTATACTTTCAGCCTGGGTGCTCATCCTAACGATAAATATAATGA
>WFQM01000008.1 GCA_015487095.1 Gammaproteobacteria bacterium
ACCGTTACAGCTGGAAGTGGTGGAAACACCATGAGGCGGCGTAATCTGCAACTGGATGAACATGGTCGCCTGCGCCACCTGTTGACCATTGAAGGTCTCAAGCGTCAACAAATTGTGGACATCCTCGATACCGCCGAGTCTTTCATTACCGTTGGCGATCAACAAGTACGCAAAGTGCCTTTGCTACGTGGCAAAACCATCGTAAACCTGTTTTTTGAGGCCAGCACACGGACGCTGACCACCTTCGAGTTGGCCGCGAAACGCCTGTCAGCCGACGTACTAAAGATCAACATCAACACCTCAGCCACGGTGAAGGGCGAAAGCCTGCTGGACATGTTGCAAAACCTGGAAGCCATGCAGTGCGACATGTTTGTAGTGCGTCATGGTGACAGCGGTGCCGCGCATTTGATTGCGCAGCATGTAGCACCGCACATCAGCGTCATCAATGCCGGGGACGGCCGACACGCACATCCCACCCAGGCGTTACTGGACATATTTACCATTCGTCGCCACAAAGGTGAATTTGCGCCGCTCACTGTGGCCATCGTCGGCGATATTATGCATTCACGGGTGGCCCGTTCGCAGATTCATGCACTCACCACACTGGGTATTTCTGATCTGCGCGTGATTGCACCAAAAACACTGATTCCCGCTCAGGTGGAAGGACTGGGTGTGCATGTATACCACGACATGAAAGAAGGTCTGCACAACGCAGATGTGGTGATCATGCTACGCCTGCAAAAAGAGCGCATGCAGGGTGCCCTGTTACCCAGCGAACAAGAATATTTTCAGGGCTATGGCCTGACAGAAGAAAAACTGGCTGTGGCCAAAACCGATGTGATGGTCATGCACCCCGGGCCTATTAACCGTGGTGTCGAAATTGACTCCGAAGTCGCCGACGGCCCACGTTCAGTAATTCTCGAACAGGTCAGCAACGGCATTGCCGTACGCATGGCGGTAATGTCCATGGTGCTGGGACGACCGCCCATGGATAAAGAAAGTGAAGGAGCAGCCCAATGAAAATTTCCATTCTGGGTGGCCGCCTTATTGATCCGGCAAACGGGCTGGATCAAATCACCAACATTCATATTGCCGCCGGTAAAGTGGTTGCACTGGGCGATGCGCCCGCAGACTTTGAGGCAAGGCAAAGCATCGACGCAAACGGACAGATTGTTTGCCCCGGGCTGGTGGACCTGCGTACCTGTCTGCGTGAACCCGGTCAGGAATATAAAGCCACCATTGCCAGTGAAACACGCGCCGCCGCAAAATCGGGTATCACCACATTAGTCTGTCCCCCGGATACCGACCCGGTAGCCGATACTCCAGCAGTAGTGGACCTGATTCGGCATCGCTCAATACAGGCCGGTTTTGCCCGAATACTGTCGCTAGGCGCATTGACGCAAAATCTGGATGGCAAGCAATTGGCGGAAATGGGCGCACTCAAAGCCGCTGGCTGTGTCGGTGTGAGCAATGCACACACAGCGATAAAAAGTACCCAGGTGATGCGTCGCGCCATGGAATACGCCGCAAGCCAGGACTTGCCCGTATTTTTGCATGCTGAAGATCCATCGCTGGCCGATGGTGGCTGCGCGCATGAAGGTGCAGTGAGTGTGCGCCTGGGACTGCCGGGCATTCCAGAGATTGCAGAAAGCATTGCCGTGGCACGCGAACTGCAACTTGTTGAGCAAACCGGAGTGCGTGCTCACTTCTGCCAATTGTCCAGCGAACGTGCGGCAAAAATGATTGCCCGCGCACAATATGATGGCCTGTCCGTGACAGCAGATGTGGCCGCACATCAACTGTTTTTGACAGAAATGGACATTGGTTATTTTGACAGCCAGTGCCATGTGCGCCCACCCTTGCGCACCCAGCGGGATCGCGACGGCCTGCGTGCTGCGTTAAAACGTGGCACCATCAGCGCTATCTGTTCCGACCATCAACCCCACGACACAGACGCCAAACTTGCGCCGTTTCCCTCCAGCGCTCCCGGCATCAGTGCGCTGGAAACCCTGTTACCATTAACACTACGTTTGGTAGACGAAAACATACTCAGTTTGTCCGAAGCCATTGCCTGCCTGACTCATCATCCGGCACACATTGTTGGAACCAGCAGCAGTCTTGCCATTGGTGATTGTGCCGATGTGTGTATCTTTGATCCTGAGCAATACTGGGAATTCACCACGGAAAGCATGGCCAGTCAAGGGCATAATTCGCCGTTCCTCGGCTGGGAATTCAAAGGCCGGGTAACACATACTTTGTTAGCTGGACACATCGTATTTAACACCAGGAACTGATTTCTCTCCTCGCAACTTAAACCTGGAAACTCGTAACTCACATGACACACCGCGATACCATTTTTATCGAAAACGCCAACATTCTTGAACGCCAGGAACATGCGGGTAATCAGGTTATTTTACGCCTGCATGCGCCGGAAATGGCAGCCCATGCCCTACCCGGCCAGTTTGCGCATATTCAATGTGACCCAGCCCTACCCATGCGCCGACCACTGTCGCTGATGCGCGTCAATGCCAAATCAGGCTGGGTGGATATTTTGTTCAAGGTGCTGGGTGATGGCACCCGTCTGCTGGCCCAACGTAAAACAGGCGACCCACTTTCAGTGATGGGCCCCATTGGCAAACCGTTTGTATCCCAGATGAAACATTCACGACCGCTACTTATTGGCGGCGGCGTGGGTATGCCACCCATGGTATTTTTGGCCGATACCTTACGGGAGGTGAAAGGTGCCTATCAACCCTTTGTGATTATGGGCTCAGAAGTACCATTTCCGTTTAAAAGCCAACCATCGAAAATAATGGTGCCCGGCGTGCCTAGTGAAGTCATTGCCGCTATGCCACTGATGGATGACTGGGGGATTGCCTCACGTCTTGCCAGTCAGCAGGGCTATCCTGGTTGTTTTGAAGGTTACGTTACTGACCTTGCACGTAACTGGCTGGATGCCTTGTCAGAAAAACAGCGCAAGGAGGTGGCTGTATTTGCCTGCGGACCACATCCCATGCTGGAAGCTGTCGCGCAGCTGGCACGGGAATATCGTCTGCCTTGTCAGGTTTCACTGGAAGAGTTTATGGCTTGCGCTGTGGGTGGGTGTGCCGGTTGCACCGTGGAAGTGCAAACGGTAAACGGCCCGGCCATGAAACGTGTTTGTGTGGACGGACCGGTGTTTGATGCAAATATAGTGTTTCCACCTATGTAAGGAACATGCATGAAATAATTTGGACATTCTGACTTACTCTGTGCGGATTGAATAATGTCTCTGGCAGATTTCAGCGATAAGTGCGGTCAAAAAAGGAGCACAGTCTCTGCGTACCATCGCAAGCGCACCTTTATCAGTTTATTTTGTTCGCTGGAAGCAGGAGCTTTCTGGCAAAGGTGACGTGACTCTGAGGCAGGGTATGAACAAAAGATCGTCAATGGGCCTAATCCACGTTATCGAGACATGGCGCATTGATCATAATAAACAGTTTCTGTATAGCATCGACAGTTTCGGTTTGCATGAACTGCCAGTCTTTTTGCTTGGTATTCCTACCCTCATCATCCAAAAACCGAGTGACTAGCTCAGGCGTATGTGCGAGCAGTTTTTGATCAGGATAAGCTTGAGTATACTGCTTTACCCGTTTTATGTACCAACGACAAGCGCCCCCTTAACCCCCTGTTTTTGAACGAATTCAATGTATCGATCCCAGAATCTCTCGGTAGCGCTGTCTGTTTTTGACTTGTTATTATCCATATGCTAGCGTCCCTGTCATATGTATGGGTTTCATTTTACAAGATGCTGTTTTATTGTACAGTAATATGAAGTTCGTAATTATGCAGTATACAGATTCTGTATATTGTACTGTTAGCTAAATAATGATGCCGCAATTATGAACGATCTCATTTCACTAATTCTTATTATCGCTTTGATTGGTGCGATAGCCTTTATCGTGAAGCGGCCAATCAAACAACTAGCACAAAAGACCTTGACCCTTTCACAATATATTTCTCAATATCCTCATTGCAAGATAGATCGAGGCATTAAATGTGCCGCTTGTGGATCAACGAGTATTAAAAATTGGGGGGTTAAAAGTGCTAATGATCATCGTAGGATTTTTATCTGCAATCACTGCAATACTCGGCTATACCGTTCTGATGACTGGTGATGAAGCTAATCGGGTAGCCGGAGGTCTCTAACCTCCAGCTCCCACAACACCCTGCATGCGGCTCCGCACAGGGCGTTTCCCAAAGATGTTTAAAGCCAGCTGGCCGATTAGCTCCAACTGACTCCAATGCTGGTTTCTGATTTTGCGCTAACAA
>WFQM01000009.1 GCA_015487095.1 Gammaproteobacteria bacterium
GGAACCTGGAATGCAGCCGTCAATCTTGTACCTGGCGAAAACGTCATTCCAATCAGCGTTATTGATCAGGTCGGGGAACGACTGGACACACAAACCGTGTTATATCTGGACCTGATTGCTCCCGTTATCAGCTCAACCGACATGCACAGCCTTGCGCGTTTTTCCAGTGGTGATGGCAGCTACACGGAGGCTGCTTTGCAGAATGTAAACGATGCCATGCCATTATATTTTGAAACAAATGCCGTTGATCTCAACGGTGTACTCATTGACCGCCTGGAACTGAACGACAACTCAATACCCTACTTTGCTTTCAATGTTACGGATCAAATGGGACCGGATACAACCACAGCATCTGAAGATATGCGGGTACGCATTCAGTACGAGCGCAGCGGCGAAATAATCAACCCCTGGAGAACTATTACCGCTATCAATGATAATGAATACCTGATTCCATTAGTGTCCGAAATGCTGGCACCAGACTGGCATCAGGCGACACCCGCAGACGAACATATGATACGGATTGAAGTAAGCGATTCCGCAGGCAACTTGAGCAACCTGAGTTTTCTTTTCCGTGCGGACTTTTATGTGCCCGTGTTCAGCATAGACACCATCAGCGACCTTGGAACCAACATCTTCGCAGACACAGTGTTCACAGACAGGACAAATCTCAACGGATTGGAGTTCACCAGCATTGCTTACACCTTTACCAATACTGTGGGTAAATCCTTTTATCTGTCCCTTGTGGACGATTCAATACACACCACGGCACAAACTGTCGATCAACTGGTACGGGAACATCAGATCAAACTCAAAACAACACCTGAATGGCGCATCGGGCTCATGACACCGACGACTCAATGCCCGGAAATGACCAGCTGGACAGCCACGTCCACGGTGTTGAATTTTACGGGCTCTGCCTGGGTGCCGGAACAGGTACCTGCCACCAGCTTTGGTACAGAAACAACTATTTCCAGTGACACCCTGCCTGCGTCACCCACAGCATTAGCCTGGAGTGATGTACCCGATTTCGATGAGCAATATGAAGTCACCACTCTGGAAAATTCATCCTCGGTTCTGACATACCGCTATGACTACATTCTGGATGAAAGTGCTCTTGTGCCACCATCCGCCTACGTCCTTGCCTGGGCTCTGGTTGGCATCACAGACACCCAGACCTGCCCGCAAAAACGCTATTTTCAACAGCGCGAAGTTTACGCCTATGAATCCGTTGCCGGTTATCCAAAACCGGTACTCTCGTCAGTATCCGTAGCGGGCACCGCCGATTTTTCAACAAACCGCTTTACAGTACTGAACAACGACACCGACCTGTTTATCGAACCCATCGATGGCTGGTACCCCATCCCCGCAGGCCATTCCATAACCATTCATAAATGGGTCACCACTCCCGAATTAACATTCTACAATGATGATGTCTCAAACCTGAGTGGTTTCTCCAGTTACACACCAAACTGGAATGACAGCAATATTTCCTGGGCCGTTAACCGCCACCTGACAATATCCACCATCCACGATGCAGGAGACAGCAATATCCTCACGATGCCTGTACGCAGCATGAATAGCAACACTGGGATATTGACCTACCAGATCAGCAAATAGTTATTCGCAATCACTGCTGTTCCGTTAACTTGTTTTTTGTATTGGTACAGCTAGTGAGATACTTGGGGAAACAAGGTCTAATGTATACGTAGCGATTGAGATTTAGGTCGTGTGCATGCTCTATTTCCTCCATGGCCGCGTTGAAACTCCTTGCAATAGAACGACTATTACGCGTCATTTCGCCTCGCCATGAAAAAAATATGACGCACACGCACACGTAAACCTAAATCCCAAACGCCACGGGTATATTGTAGTCAATATATGACATAGAACATTCGTGTTTCACAACCTGCTCCTGCTTCCCTAATAATTTTTAGCGTAATGCAATAATTGCAACACACGATCCTTTATAACAGTGCAACGGTAACTACCTCGTGATATGCCAGCAGAACTACCAAAGTTCTGTCGGGTCCAGGTATTGTTTATCAATTTAAATTCGGCATCGCGAAATTTTATCCAGTTGCGTTGTGAATTAATTAATTCCTGCTGTCGATCTGTCGATAATTTGGATTTAACAAAGCGATAAGCTTTATTCAATTCGTCATCTAAAAACCTTTGATAATTATCATATGCAATCAAATAACCTCTTGAATCATTATACAGGCTATTAATTTCTTTCAAGAACACCTGCTGTCGTGATTCAAATTCACCAATAAAATCAGGTGCATCCGGGTTGTCCAATGCAGACACCTGACTCATTAACAAACTTAAAGAAATCAGTAACAATCCCTTTATCCATACATATACATTTTTTGTATTCACTTTTACCATTCTTGATATATTCCCTTACTGTACATATCCCACTCAGCCTGTCTTCTGTTAATTAAACCCCGATTCACAACACCCTGAGACTTATTCCAGGCCTTCCAGGCATCTTCCAGATTTATATAACTGGTTCTAACGCTGGGATTATTTACCATTTTAAGAACTGATGAATTGCTAAATGCTCTCCGACCGATATTAAATGCAAGAATCACCATAGCGTCAAATTCATTTTGCGTAATATTGGCCGTAACTTTTTCTTTAATGGTATTAACATATGGAACCAGATCATCATTAAACAGATGAATTGCCTCATCCTGAGTAATACCATCTTTGTATTCTGACCACTCGGCATTGGAAATAAGATGACCATAACCGATAGTAGCGCCTTCCACCCATATCGCTATATCTTTACCTGTTTGGTCATCATAAGGTGTGGTAGCTAATTTCTCTATAGATTTTAATAAATCTATTCCCTTGGTACTAAAACTAAAAATATCAGCAGATTTTAGGTTAAGCCTGGTTGTGCTATTTGCTAACTTTTTGAAGGTCAATCCATCAGGGTCTATATGACCATCGGGATGGCCCATTTTTAAAACCTTCTTCTGAAAACTTTCAATTCGAGATATTGTTTTGTTGCCAATTTTTCCATCCACCTTAAGTGGTGGTGTTTCTCCCGGAATTTCTTGAGCATTTAAAAGTTTTTGAATAAGGACAACATCGGCCGAATGATTCGTGCCATTGCGACCTACAGATGCGATTATTCTATTCATGCCATATATCCTCGCCTTTAGATACAAAATTAACTAAACTCAGCAGGACGGAAGGATATCTCACAATATCTGTTCCCCCATACTACTGCGCTGTTTCCATGCTTATAATCAACCCCTCAGCCATGTAACGCATTTATAGGCAAAAATGGCGCTATTATTTTTTATCGCTCTCCTTTTCCCTTATACTCTGCCACCATGAACATCGTCTACCTCAACAATGAATTCCTGCCCGCTGACCAGGCTTGTGTGCCAGTGCTGGATCGCGGTTTTATTTTTGGTGATGGCGTGTA
>WFQM01000010.1 GCA_015487095.1 Gammaproteobacteria bacterium
AATGGTGATTGAATATATTCGAAATCAAGAAAAAGCTGATGAGCAACGGGATCAACTCAGGCTTGGAATATAATGTGCCTTGGGCGCTTATTTTAGCCCTTTGAGGGCGTCACCCAATAAGCCTCCGGCTCTGCCGGAGGTAATTTAACTCATGCAGCCAACGAGTGGAGGGTCAGGATATTACTCTGATGCTAACAACTCCAAACATGGCAAAGATACTACAGAGGACGCTTTATCGCAAGGCTAAGCACGACTCGTGCCTTTCGGTTCTACGCACTCTACGACAAGATTTACTAGTCTGATATACTGAGCCAAGCCTACGATCCTGTGCGAGCCAACAAAAGTGCTCCGGGAATAGAGGGTGTCACCTTTCAAGCCATGGAGAAGCAAGAAGGAAAGGTTAACAACTGCTGTATGGAGGAAGGAGCATGCTTTGTGATGAAGAGCATCGGAAAGCTTCTTCAAAAGCTGTGTACGGGAAAAACCGTATGCAGGGTTTGATTTGATGAGGGAGGGGAGGGTAGGCTACTTACCCTTTTTTTTATTTCTGAGCGGGCAGCAAACTTTTAAAGTTTAGCTTCGATGTCATTAACCAAATTTTGGGAGTCTACAACAAATGTTGCAGGAGAAAAAACGACAGGATTATGGAGAAGATCCTCTTACTGTCCGGGAGTCGGATAAGTACCAGGAAGAGTATGTTCATTCATTTGTCGATAAATGGGATGAGTTAATCGACTGGGATGGGCGTGCTGAGGCAGAAAGCAGATTTTTTATTGAAAAACTAAAAGAGCATGGTGCCAAAAAGATACTCGACGTCGCGACAGGAACAGGCTTTCACTCTGTGCAATTATTGCGTGCAGGATTCGAAGTGACGAGCGTTGATGGCAGCCCAGTGATGTTGGCCAAGGCGTTTGAGAATGCGCGTGAGCATGGGTACATTTTACAGACGATTCAGGCAGACTGGCGTTTCCTTAACCGCAGCGTTCATGATCTTTATGATGCTGTTGTTTGCCTGGGAAATTCATTTACCCATCTTCATCATGAGAATGATCGACGGAAGGCATTGGCAGAGTACTACGCCACGCTGCGACACGATGGGATCCTGATCCTTGATCAGCGTAACTATGACGCTCTTCTTGATAAACGGGTCGAACCGACGCACAACTATTACTACTGTGGCGACAACGTTTCTGCTACACCTGAGCATGTAGATGAAGCACTGGCGCGCTTTCGCTATAATTTTAGTGACGGTTCAGAGTTCCATCTCAATATGTTCCCACTGCGTAAGGCCTATATGCAACGCCTGATGAAAGAGGTGAGCTTTCAGCGTATCACCACTTACGGTGATTTCCAGGAAACTTACCGAGAATCTGAACCAGACTTTTTTATTCATGTTGCGGAAAAGAAGTATATCCTTACGGAGGGCTCGGAATGAGTCAGCAGTACTCACAGGCCGTTGAAACTGCTAAGGAATATTACAATAGCGATGATGCTGATAACTTCTATTTTCATATCTGGGGTGGCGAAGATATCCATATTGGCCTTTACCATGAGGATAACGAAGATATTGCTATTGCAAGTCAACGCACGGTGGCAACGATGGCGCAACGTATCATCGATATCAAACCTCACTCTCGTGTGATCGATATAGGTGCTGGCTATGGTGGCGCTGCCCGCTGGCTTGCGAAGAATTTTGATTGCAATGTCACCTGCATCAATCTCAGTGAGGCACAGAATCAGCGTAACGTGGCACAATCCGAGATTGCCGAATTAGCAGACAAGATCGAGGTACATGATGCCAGCTTTGAATCGATTCCCTGTGAGGACAGTAGTTTCGACATTGGGTGGTCGCAGGATGCCATCCTCCATTCCGGCCATCGCAGTCAGGTAATGGATGAGATCAACCGTGTACTGAAGCCTGGTGGCGAGGTCATCATGACTGACCCAATGCAGGCTGATGAATGTCCCGAAGGCGTTTTGCAGCCAGTATTGGAACGTATTCATCTTGATACCCTTGGTTCATTCGCCTTCTATCGGCAGGAAGCCGAGCGCCTTGGTTGGGAAGTCGTCAATATTGAAGATCTCACTTATCAGTTGGTGCGTCACTATAGCCGTGTCAGGGAGAATTTAATTGCCCGCGGTGATGAATTGAAGAATCATGTGTCGAGTGAATACATCGAACGAATGATAGTGGGGCTTGGCCACTGGATAGATGCCGGTAACAACGGTTATCTCGCCTGGGGCATCATGCATTTTCGCAAGCCACAGTAGTATCGGCATGGCTAAACAACCAAATGTGTGGTGTTATACCAACCGGCACGGGAAGACGCTGCTCTCGTTTAATCCCGTTGTGTTTGGCAGCAGTACGTTACTGATCCTGGGTTTTGTCATCATTGCGCTGTTATCGTTAGATCAGTTCGCAACAACCGTAAGCGCCTTGCAGAGTGGTATTGCCAACCAGTTCGGCTGGTTGTTTGTGCTTACCGTTAATCTTATTCTCGGTTATCTTGTATTTTTGGCATGCTCACGTTACGGGGCAATCCGGCTGGGTGGTGAGGATTCCGTCCCTGAATTCAGTCGGCTTTCATGGTTTGCGATGCTGTTCTCTGCCGGCATGGGGATCGGCCTGCTATTTTATAGCGTTGCCGAGCCGATCTATCATCTCACCGCCCCACCTCATGGCGCAGAACCATTTTCTGTCGGCGCTTATGAGGATGCAGTTAAAACTACCTTCTTGCACTGGGGTTTTCATGCGTGGGGAATCTATACCTTGATGGCATTGGGGCTGGCGTACTTTGCCTATAATCATAAACAACCATTGAGTATTCGTGCCATATTTTACCCGCTACTGGGAGAGCGTATCCATCGTTGGCCGGGGAATGTCATCGATACGATCGCAGCGGTTGCAACGTTGTTTGGTGTGGCGACTTCATTGGGTCTTGGGGTGTCGCAGATCAATGCAGGATTGAACCATCTGTTTGGTCTCCCTGTGAATGCCGCCGTTCAGGTTGGATTGATCGTGATTATTACACTCCTGGCCACGGTATCCGTGGTGTTGGGGCTAAAAAAAGGGATCAAACAACTATCCATTGCGAATATGGTCATGGCCATCGTGTTGCTGCTTTTTGTGCTGCTGATTGGCCCAACGCTCTTTATCTTGAATGGTTTTGTGGAAAATACCGGCCTCTATCTGAACGACTTTTTTAAGCTGAGCTTCTGGAATGAAACCTACACCCAGGGAGAGTGGCAAAATGGCTGGACCATTTTTTACTGGGGATGGTGGATTGCATGGGCACCATTCGTCGGTATGTTCATTGCGCGTATCTCCAGGGGCCGCACCATTCGTGAGCTAATCAGCGGTGTATTATTGGTAGCGACCCTGCTGACCTTTGTATGGCTAACCGTGTTTGGTAACGCAGCGCTCTATATTGAACTCATCGGCCATGGTGGACTCGCGAACGCGGTTAATGAAGATATGGCACGCTCACTGTTTGTCTTTCTTGAACAACTGCCTGCCGCAATGGGAATTACGTTACCAATATTTATCACCACCGTGGTCGGAGTGCTTGCCTGTCTCGTAGTAGTGACTTTTTTTGTCACCTCATCCGATTCGGGTTCGTTGGTAATTGATATCATTACCGCTGGTGGCAATCCGCATCCCCCCGTTGCGCAGCGCGTCTACTGGGCAAGCATGGAAGGTATCGTTGCGGCAGTATTACTGATTGGTGGCGGTCTTACTGCACTGCAAACAGCCGCGATTTCCACTGGGTTACCATTTCTGTTTTTAATGTTACTGATGATCGTGAGTCTGCATAAAGCATTTGCCAGTGATCACAAATAAATAATGTAACGAAAAAAACACGGGAGTCAGGTTTTGCAATCAAGCATTAATGGCATTACTCTTTATTCTTATGGCGCAACCGCTAAGAATAGAATATGAAAAACGAAGGAGGGCGGCCGAGCAAGGTCGATTATTCCAGCGGGTGAGAATTCCGCCCCGGCGAGACAGTCACCGGGTAGCAAGTATCAGGGCAAATTTTCCTAATACTAATAAGTTAGAGAAAAACAAGAAGAAAATATGTTGGGAGTATATCCAATATCAGGTAGAGGGGGGGGGTTATATTGCCGTTACAAATATGTACAGCATACCCTACCATTAATATGGCTAGTGATGAAAAAAATCTATCATAAATAATACCAAATCAACATTTGTGGTTAATGAGGTATTTATCCCAAAAATAGAAACACCACTTCATGAAATATGCTCTCAAAATACTGTTGCTTTATATGATGATTTTATAAAAATTGAAGCATTTAAGCAGGATGTAGATCCTGATTTGATAAGAGCTATTATGTATATTGAAACATCACACGGATGGTATGACCATTTTTATCCGTGGCAAAAAACAATTTTACCGATGAATGTTCATTATGAATACTGGAAAGAATTAGGACTTAATAAGTCATAGTTGCAAATACCAGAAATTAATATTCATGTAGGAGCTTTAATAATAAAGCGAATTCAAGACAGGTTAACAGATCCCGAAATACGCAAAATAGCAAGTGTCTATAATATTCTGGGTAGGGAAAGTGTCAGCAAATATGGTGCTCAGGTTAAAAATATTTATAGAAATAAAGCATGGTTAAGATGTTAAACATAACTTTTAGAGCTTGTCTTTTATTTTCCTTAATTTTGGCAATAATATTTTGCTTGTATATTGGAAATATACCCATGGCGTTTGAGATTTAGGTATCAATGTGCGTCATATTTATTTCATGGCAAGGCGAAATGACGAGTAATAGTCGTTCTATTGCGAGGAATTTCAACGCAGTCATGGAATAAAGAGGGCGTGCAGTGACACCTAAATCTCAATCACCATGGGTATATAGCACCTTCGCGGATGCGCACCGACGTTACACTGGCTACATCAATACCCGCTTGCGGGTCACCGGTAATTTGTGGCAAGGGTGTTTCGGTTCGGTGGTGATGGACGAAGAGCATCTCGCCAATGCGGTGCGCTATGTTTCGCTCAATCCTGTTCGTGCCGGGCTGGTTGAGCGGGCGCAAGACTGGCCCTGGTCAAGTGCAGCCGCCCATCTTTCGGGTAGCGATGACGGACTGGCCACGGTTACGCCCGTACTTGAACGCTATGGCGATTTTGCAGCTTTCCTTGCTCAGGAGGAGGATGCTGCCGCTGTTAAGATGCTTCGCCAGTCAGAGACAACGGGGCGTCCCCTTGGTTCCTATAAGTGGATTGAAAAACTTGAGAAGCTGAC
>WFQM01000011.1 GCA_015487095.1 Gammaproteobacteria bacterium
ATTTTCCCATTTTTTTGAGTTGTTGTCGTGTAGTCGCTACCATGCGGCGACTGATTTCCAATCGGTCATCAATATCACGGAAGCAGATTTGGCATTTTCCTTCAGCGTTTTTTTCCAGTCCTTCAACATATTTAAGGGCCACCAGTGAGTTACGGTGAATGCGCAGGAAGAGCTCGCCGTATTCTTCTTCCAGTGATTTTAGTGAATCATCAATGAGCAGGGTGCCATCAGGGTGGCGCACGGCAACATATTTTTGCTCGGCCTGAAAATAATAAATATTTTCTGAGGGAATTAACTGCAAGTTGCCGCTCATGTAAGCGCTGATGTGGCTGCGTGAGCGTTTAGCTTCTTCCTGTTTTCCCAGTTCCCGTAATTGTGCGCGATTGATTTTTTGTGCTTTGCCCAGCGCGTCTTCCAGACGTTCGCGGCGAATAGGTTTCAATAGATAATCCACAGCGTTGGCCTCGAAAGCGGCGAGGGCATGTTCGCTGAAGGCGGTGGTAAAAATTATCGCAGGCGGATGTTTCATTTGTGAGAGGTGTAAGGCAATTTCCAAACCATCCATTTCCGGCATGCGGATATCCAACAGGACAATGTCGGGGTGACGCATACTGGAATTCAACAGGGCTTCTTTACCATTTTTGGCTTCACCCACTATTTCCGCATCAGGAATATTTTGCAGTAGATGCTGCATGCGCACACGAGCAAGGGGTTCATCATCAACAATGAGGATTTTCATGTATGGACCTTTTCTTCACGGGTTGCGATCGGATTGCTTTGTTGGTAAGGGATGATCAGGGTAATGGTATAATTTTTTTCATTTTCCTGTACATTTAGTTTTCCATTCTCACCATAAGTAGCGGCCAGGCGTTGGCGAATATTGTCCTGGGCAATTTTATTACCTTGTCGTTGTTCGGCACTTTCCTGTTGCGACAGAGGGTTACTAATACTGATATGGAGGGCATTTTTATCGACATGGCCATCGATGCTGATAGTGCCGCCATGGCTCATGGGTTCAATACCATGATAAATGGCATTTTCCAGCAAGGGTTGCAGAATGAGTCGTGGTACGGAGGCGTCCCCGGGTAATTCGTCCACATTCCAACATAATTGCAAGCGCTCACCAAGGCGCAGCTTTTCAATTTCAAGGTAACGCTGCGTCAGTTTTAGTTCATCTTCAAGGCTGATGTGCAGGCTGGCATCGGCAAGGTTATTACGAAACAGGTCAGCGAGATTTTCTACCGCAGCTTCGGCCTGATCGGCATTAATTTGAGTGAGGCTGGCGATGGTATTGAGGCTGTTGAACAAAAAATGTGGGCGAATACGTGATTGCAATGCTTGTAATCGTGATTGTGCTTCGGCGCGTACGTTTTGCTCCCACTGATGCTGAATATAAAAAAAGCGCAGTACGATAGCACTGAAAATGGCGCTGATGCCGAGGTTGCGCAGTAACAGATCCACCTGCCAGTGACTGAGCAGCCAGAAATCGCTGCTCCAGTTTTCCAGTTGCAGGTAAGCACCAATCATAAATGCGGCTTCGGTAATCACCAGAGTAGTGAGCAATAACAGAAAGTAGCTGATAGCGGCGGCATGGGTTTCTTTCATGCGTGCCAGTCGTGGGCGGGCGAGGCAGAGAATGCCCGCACTGCTGAGGGCTACCCACTGCACAAACAGGGAGATAATGCTGAGATCATTCCAGCGGTCGCCGCTGCTGCGCAGGGGGGAAAGAGTGAGTACAATGGCCAGCAGCTCGCTGATGATCACCACCGCAAACACCATGCGCACATTGCAGAAATCCGGCAGGAAAAAATTATCCGTTAAAGTGTTGTTTTTTTCGTCAGTGGTATTTGTCATGGTGGCATCAAGTGTAACGAAGCGGAGGCCAGGGAGCTATTATTCCGGGTTTCAGGATGATGGTTCCCCTTAATATCGTCTATACTGCGCGTCAGCTTGAGCGGTGTGAGTGTAACGAATCAATAACATTAGTCAGCATTATTATCAGGTAAGAAACGCATGAATGACAACGTGGAAAAACCCTGGGGTGGGCGCTTCACTGAACCTACCGACGCTTTTGTTGAGGCTTTTACCGCCTCAGTGACCTTCGACAAGCGTCTTTATGCCCACGATATCGCGGGCTCGGTCGCTCATGCCACCATGTTGGCGAAAGTGGGTGTGCTCACAAATGATGAGCGTGATGCTATCGTTACCGGATTGGCGGTGATCAAGACAGAAATCGAATCTGGCAAATTCGAGTGGTCTGTTGCACTCGAAGATGTACATATGAATATCGAGGCGCGGCTCATCGACAATATCGGTGACGTGGGTAAAAAACTGCACACAGGTCGCTCACGTAACGATCAGGTGGCCACGGATATCCGGCTGTATTTGCGTGATGAGCTACAGGAGTGTGTGGCCGAATTGACGCGCCTGCAAACTGCGCTGGTGAATATGGCCGAGCAGGAAGCCGGAACCATCATGCCCGGTTTTACGCATTTACAAACCGCACAGCCGGTTACCTTTGGGCATCATTTGCTGGCCTGGTTTGAGAATCTCAAGCGTGACCATGGCCGTCTCACGGATTGCGCCAAACGCATTAACGTCATGCCGCTGGGAGCTGCTGCTCTGGCAGGTACCTCCTACCCCATTGACCGCGAATACACGGCGCAACTGCTGGGTTTCGATGCGCCCACAGAAAACTCGCTGGACTCGGTGAGTGACCGGGATTTCGCCATAGAATTTGTATCGGCTGCCGCGTTGATCATGATGCATTTATCACGCTTTTCAGAGGAGATTATTCTCTGGGCTTCGGCGCAGTTTGATTTTGTCGAGTTAGGTGACAGTTTCTGCACCGGCTCCTCCATCATGCCGCAGAAGAAAAACCCTGACGTGCCGGAATTGATTCGTGGCAAAACCGGTCGCATCACCGGCAACCTGATGAGCTTGTTAATGCTGATGAAAGGTCAGCCGCTGGCTTACAACAAAGACAATCAGGAAGACAAAGAACCCTTGTTTGATACTGTGGATAACCTGCGTGCCAGTCTGCGGGTATTTGCCGATATGATTCCCGCGCTCAGTGCCAGGCATGACAATATGCGCGAAGCTGCGCGGCGTGGTTTTTCCACCGCTACGGATCTGGCTGACTATCTGGTACGCCAGGGCGTCCCGTTCCGTGATGCACACGAAGTGGTGGGCAAGGCGGTGCGACTGGGTGTAGATACCGAACGTGATCTGGCAGAAATGTCGCTGGAGGAATTGCAGGGTTTTTCTGACAAAATTCAGCAGGATGTATTTGATGTGCTGACGCTGGAAGGCTCGGTGGCTGCACGCGATCATCTTGGTGGTACCGCACCTGCGCAGGTGCGTGCGGCAGTACAGCGGGCGCGTCAATGGCTGGCAGCAAACTGAATTGCTCATGGTGGCGGGCGTGTTTCGCGTGCGCCCTTTTTTTCGCGGCCAGCATGATTCCCGGCATGCTGGTTGCGCAGCCAGTGATGCCATTTTCCAGCTTTAACCAAAGCCCTATTATTCAAATCCATAACCTGCCTGCAATCGATAGTGCAGGCATTCTGGGCAAGAGGCATGCCCGCTATCGGTTGGTGAATAATCTCGCCAGCAATTACACCCGCAGAAATACCGCAAATGAAAAACTGTTGTTTGATGGTGAAACCAACCGCAGCACGTTTGAATATTCGCGTGGTATAGGTAACGGTCGGGAGTGGGGTGTGCAGATTCCTTACATCAGCCACGATGGTGGCTCTCTGGACCGTTTTATTGACGACTGGCACAGCACTTTCAGTTTGCCGCAAGGAGGGCGTGATACCGCGCCGCACAACCGGCTCAGCTATTTTTATCAGCGCAATGGTATTACCCGGTTATCACTGGATAATGCCACCTCCGGTATCGGCGACGTGCGTTTAACCGCAGGTTGGAAATGGGCGGATGCCGATAAGAATACCCGTTCGGCTATTCGCAGTTCACTGAGTCTGCCCACGGGTGACAGTGATCAATTGCGTGGCAGTGGTGCAGTGGAGGCCGCATTGTGGGTAACAACAGATCGGGTGCAGCACTGGTTTGACTATCCGGGCAGTATTTTTGGCGGTGGCGGGCTGTTGCTTATGGGGAAGGGAGATGTGCTGGCGGACCAACAACGCCGTGTCGCTGCGTTTGCCAGTGTCGGCGCAGGGGCGCAGGTGCTGCCGTGGATGACACTGAAACTGCAAGCTGATATCAACAGCCCGTTTTACGATGACAGCAGCCTGCGACAAATCAATGCCACCGCCGTGCAACTGCTCATGGGTGGGGATTTACGCTTGGCAAAAAACATCAGATTAGATGTTATGGTGGGTGAAGACCTCACCGTGCGTACCTCGCCCGATGTGGTGTTCCATTTGGCGCTGACGGTGGAATAATGCCTGTGTTTGATACGAAATTCAGCGCGAATCAATAGCACTAAACACCGAGTTCCTGTAGACTGTGCGTCCGCTGTCGCGGTGTTGTATGCCCGCATCCAACCTGAACACCCACTCACCAGAGATTATTTTATGAGTTTTGCCGACCTGGGCCTATGTGCCCCGATTCTTGAGGCTGTTGCACAAAAAGGTTACGACACCCCCTCCCCTATACAAATGCAAGCCATTCCCGCCGTCATTCAAGGCAAGGACGTAATGGCCGCCGCACAAACCGGCACCGGGAAAACTGCGGGTTTCACATTGCCGCTACTGGAACGCTTGTCAAAAGGTCAGCGTGCTGGAGCCAATCAGGCGCGTGCGCTGGTATTGACGCCGACTCGTGAGCTGGCCGCCCAGGTGGGGGAAAGCGTGCGCGACTATGGTAGAAATTTACCGCTGAGTTCAGCGGTAGTATTTGGTGGTGTGAAGATCAATCCGCAGATGATGAAACTGCGCAAAGGTGTCGATGTTCTGGTGGCCACCCCAGGGCGATTACTGGATTTGTACAATCAAAATGCAGTGAAATTTGATCACCTGGAAGTGCTGATTCTCGATGAAGCCGACCGTATGTTAGATATGGGCTTCATTCATGACATCCGCAAAATCATTGCCACATTACCCCGGCAGCGTCAAAACCTGCTGTTTTCTGCCACCTTTTCTGATGATATTCGCAAGTTGGCCAAGGGACTGGTGAATGATCCGATAGAAATTTCTGTCACACCGCGCAATGCCGCCACACCTACCGTGGAGCAGTGGATTCATCCGGTGGACAAAAAACAAAAATCGGCACTGCTCACCCAGCTGATTCGCGACAACGACTGGCAGCAGGTGCTGGTGTTCAGTCGCACCAAACACGGTGC
>WFQM01000012.1 GCA_015487095.1 Gammaproteobacteria bacterium
ATCAGTTGAGCCGTCGCGAGAGCGGCTAAGGTGCTCAAGATCAATGACTTTTTCGGTTATTTTGAATGAAAGCGTATCACCCATACGGTGAGTTCAAAATGTTCGAAAAAGTCATTTAGATTGAGTGCATTAGACGTTCGCAGTAGGCTCAACTGATGTGTTAGGTTCAAGTCAGTTTCCGATCTGTTTGCCGGGAGACATACCCATAACACCGGGATGCGGAAGCACTACAGTCATTGACTGTAGTGCAAACAATAAAAAACCCCGCCGACAGTCTTTTATCAGACCAGCGACGGGGTTTATTTTGCCGCTGCAAAGGCAGCGTAAGGCTCGTGGATGAGCGCGACTTACATCATGCCGCCCATGCCACCCATTCCGCCCATGCCACCCATGTCCGGCATAGCAGCGCCACCAGCATCATCGGAAGGCTTGTCAGCTACCATGGCTTCAGTAGTGATCATCAGACCAGCGACCGAACCGGCATTTTGCAATGCAGTGCGGGTAACTTTGGTGGGATCAAGAATACCCATTTCCACCATGTCACCGTACTCGCCAGAAGCAGCGTTATAACCAAAGTTACCTTTGCCTTCGGCAACCTTGTTCAGCACGACAGACTCTTCATCACCCGCATTGGCAACGATCTGACGTAGTGGCTCTTCCATGGCGCGTTTGGCCAACGTGATGCCAACGTCCTGGTCATGGTTATCGCCGTTAAGTTTACCCAATGACTGCAAAGCACGTACCAGAGCAACACCACCGCCAGGTACCACGCCTTCTTCCACTGCGGCGCGCGTCGCGTGCAGGGCGTCTTCGACGCGGGCTTTTTTCTCTTTCATTTCTACTTCAGTGGCAGCACCCACTTTGATGACGGCAACACCGCCAGCCAGTTTGGCAACACGTTCCTGCAACTTCTCTTTGTCATAATCAGAAGTCGCTTCTTCGATCTGTGCGCGAATCTGGTTAACGCGGCCTTCGATATCAGCGCCATTACCAGCACCATCAATGATGATGGTGTTTTCTTTGGTGATGCTGATTTTCTTTGCAGTACCCAGATCATCAACAGTGGCTTTGTCCAGAGACAGGCCCACTTCTTCAGCGATCACCGTAGCACCCGTGAGAATAGCAAGATCTTCCAGCATCTGTTTGCGACGATCACCAAAACCCGGTGCCTTCACTGCAGAAACCTTAACGATGCCACGCATGTTGTTGACCACCAGCGTCGCCAGAGCTTCACCTTCAACGTCTTCGGCAATAATCAACAGCGGCTTACCCGCTTTGGCCACGCCTTCGAGAATCGGCAACAGGTCACGGATGTTGGAGATTTTTTTGTCATACACCAACACCAGAGGAGCATCCATTTCGACGCTCATGCTTTCCTGGTTGTTGATGAAATAAGGGGAGAGGTAACCGCGATCAAACTGCATGCCTTCCACGACATCCAGTTCATTGTCCAGGCCGGTGCCTTCTTCAACCGTAATCACGCCTTCTTTGCCAACTTTACCCATGGCTTCAGCAATAATGCCGCCAATGGCTTCGTCGGAGTTGGCGGAGATGGAACCAACCTGGGCAATCGCCTTGTCGTCTTCACAAGGCACGGACATGTCCCGCAATGCAGCAACAGTGGCCGTAACAGCCTTGTCGATGCCACGTTTCAGATCCATAGGATTCATACCGGCGGCCACGGCTTTCATGCCTTCGGCCAGAATGGACTGAGCCAGCACAGTAGCAGTAGTGGTACCGTCACCGGCAGCGTCAGAAGTCTGCGAAGAAACTTCCTTCACCATCTGCGCGCCCATGTTTTCGAACTTGTCTTCCAGTTCGATTTCTTTGGCCACGGAAACACCATCTTTAGTGATGGTCGGGGCACCGAAAGCCTTGTCCAGCACCACGTTACGACCTTTAGGGCCCAAGGTTACTTTAACGGCATTGGCTAAAACATTAACACCGGCAACCATGCGGTGGCGGGCATCATCACTGAACTTCACTTCTTTTGCGGACATGTGTGTAATCCTCTATTTGTCTGTTTATAACGGAATTTGATGGGTGACTGTTCGTTCAGCGAACGGGACTAGCCTTCGACAACACCCGTGATATCGTCTTCACGCATCACCAGCAGCTCTTCACCTTCCACCTTCACTTCGGTACCGCCGTATTTGCTGAACAGCACCTTGTCGCCGACCTTCACATCCAGGGGACGCACATCGCCATTCTCAAGAATTTTGCCCTTGCCCACAGCAACCACTTCACCTTGGGCAGGTTTTTCAGTCGCCGAATCAGGAATCACGATACCACCAGCACTCGTACGTTCTTCCTCCATACGGCGAACGATGACTCGATCATGCAAAGGACGAATATTCATTTACTATCTCCTTGAATTAGCTTTTGTTTTTCAAATCATGGCAACACTTTTTTCGTCGCCGGAAAATTTCGCGATTAGCACTCGCGTTAAGTGAGCGCTAATGATAGGGGTGAAAAAAGGAAATTCAAGTCTTAAGGCAGAAAATTTTGTCGGTCAACAACATATTTACCGGCTTCGCCACCGATGATGTATCAGAGCAAAACCTGGGGACAAGCTCGACGCTAAACCACTCCGTTAGCGCTTAATGACTGAAAATATCGTCGTTCTGGCAGATTTTTTCCGGAATTCAGGCGCTTAAGCCTCTGGGTAAGCATCTCACAATGCATCAGAAAGCTGCATTGCATTGCAGTGCAGTGGCACTGACAAATGACGAGTTATAAACGCAAAGCTCGCAAAGGCACGAAGGACGCAAAGAAAAGGGTCAACTTTGCATTATTTGTTAACGTTTAGGAGGGGGGTAGGTAGCCTCTTAATTCGCATTTCACGCTGACTACCGCACCGGTTTCGCTTGCTCGATCCGGTATATATCCAGTGGATACAACAATGTATCAGCAATAAAACTGAAAGGCGTATCGATCATATACAGATAAACCTGCCCGTAAATATCATAATGCTGCCAGGATTTTTTCACTTTTTTTATGGCGACTTTTGTGCCTGCATAAGGCACTGGTGTTGCTTGTTCAGAACGCTCCGCAATACTAGAACAACCACTGACAGCAAAAATAAAAAGGAACAATAAAACCATTTTTGTACATTTTGAGCGACTCATGTCATGGCCTCAATGTGTATTAAAATCTAGCCGTTCAACACCAGCGTTCCCACCAACTGGGACACTTCCGTCAATTCATGTCTCTCCAGATAATCCACAATACCGTCGTTTATTTTTTTGCAAACCAATGGATCATAAAACAGCGCTGTCCCCACTCCCACGGCAGAAGCACCGGCAATCATAAACTCAATGGCATCGTTGGCGGTGCAAATACCACCCTGACCAATGATGGGAATGCCATGCCCCTTGCAGACCTGATAAACCTGATGTGTTTTTAACAACGCAATGGGTTTGATCGCAGGGCCAGACAGACCGCCCTGATTGTTACCGATAATGGGTGTGCGTGATTCCACATCAATGGCCATGCCCATGAGCGTGTTAATAACGGCAAAACCATCTGTACCTGCTTCGATACACCGCCGGGCATTTTCAGCAATATCTGTTTGGTTGGGCGAGAGTTTGGTGATCAGCGGTTTATCGGTTTCTTTGCGGCAGGCCTCCACCACGCGCGCGGACATATCCGGGTCATTACCAAAAGCAACACCACCCGCCTTGACGTTGGGACAGGAAATATTGATTTCCATGGCATCGATGTCGGAATCGTTAAACAAACGTGTCACTTCCGCGTAATCTTCCACGGTGGAACCGGAGATATTGGCGATAAAACGGGTTTCTTCAAAATCCAGTTCGGGCAGGATGACATCGATCACATGTTTGGCACCCGGGTTTTGCAGGCCAATGGCGTTGATCATCCCGGCCGGAGTTTCGATCACCCGATGCGGCGCATTACCGAGGCGCGGCTCCAGCGTGGTACCTTTGAGGCACACGGCACCTGCATCACGATTGCTAAAGCCTTTGACCCGCGTGTATTCTTCGCCGAAGCCGACACAACCGGATAACAACACAATGGGTGTGTCGAAGCGCATACCGCAAAATTCGGATACCAACATGGTTTTCTGTGATTTATGCACCATTGATTTTTTACCTCATTAACACTCACTTGCGGAGTATGTTTACCAGCCTATGTTCCACGTCGTTCTTTTTCAACCAGAGATTCCGCCCAATACCGGCAACATCATTCGCCTTTGCGCCAATTGCGGTGCGCAGCTGCACCTGATACGCCCGTTGGGTTTTGATATGTCGCATAAACAACTGCGGCGTGCGGGGCTGGATTACCATGAATTTTCCAAGGTACAGATTCATGACACGCTCGAAGCCTTTGTGCAAACCGTTAACCCCGCCCGATTGTTCGCCTGCTCCACTAAAGGCCAACAGAATTATACCGGGATCAGCTACGCAGCGGGGGACGCTTTTTTATTCGGGCCGGAAACGCGGGGACTGCCTGCGGATATTCTGGACTCGCTGCCACACGAGCAACTGTTGCGTATTCCCATGCTGCCCGACAACCGCAGTTTGAATCTTTCCAATGCGACAGCGATTATTATTTATGAAGCCTGGCGGCAGCAGGATTTTGTGGGAGCAAGTGCGTAGGTTGGGGTGAATGTTTTTTTATGAACCCCAACATGCCAGAACAACAAGCCATCTCCAAAGCCATATTCAGGCCACCACAAATAAATTCACCTCAATAATCAAAACCAAAAATATTTCTACCCCATGTTATGAACATGTTGGGGTTCGTGCCTCACCCCAACCTACCGGGCTGAGATTTGACTCAATTCCTAATTCAGCCCCCTAACTCAACTCTGCCTTTTGATCCCGGTTCAACAATGCCTGCACCGCATCTTTCGGTTTGCGTGCGTCATACAGCACGGCATAAACCTGTTCGGTGATGGGCATATCAACCCCCTGACTCAATGCCAGATCATGCACTTCGCGGGCGGTCTGCACGCCTTCCACCACTTGATCAATAGCAGCCAGCGCCTCTTCCAGAAGTTTGCCCTGCCCCAGCGCCAAACCAAGCCGACGATTACGGGACTGATCGTCGGTGCAGGTCAACACCAGATCACCCAGGCCTGCGAGCCCCATGAAGGTCTCGCGCTGGCCATGCAGGGTTTCACCCAAGCGCATCATTTCTGCCAAACCCCGGGTAATCAGCGCGGTACGCGCATTGGCTCCATAACCCAAACCATCGGCAATGCCCGCAGCAATGGCGAGCACATTCTTCACTGCACCACCCACCTCGACACCAGTGACATCATCGTTTGTATAAGCACGGAAAGTTTTGCTGTGCAGACGCGCCGCCATGTCAGCGGCAAACACAACGTCGGTGGATGCCACTGTCACCGCCGTGGGCAGACCTTCAGCCACTTCACGGGCAAAGGTAGGACCGGAGACAACAGCGGTGGCAATATCTTTACCCAGCACTTCTTCAGCCACTTCGTGCAACAGCTTGCCGGAGCCGGACTCCAGCCCCTTGGTGGCCCATGCCAACCGCGCATCACTTTTCAATAGCGGTCGGAGCTGAGTGAGCACGGCACGAAAGGCATGGCTGGGCACAACGACCAACACATCCTGCACATTCTGCAATGCCGAGCCCAGGTCCGCATCAAGCGACAGCTGTTTGGGCAAAGGCACGCCGGGTAGATAACGCTCATTACAACGCGCGGCACTGATGTTGGCCATCAGTTCAGCTTCATGCCCCCACAGGGTCACCGAACCACCAGCACGACACAGCTGGATAGCCAGTGCCGTGCCCCAGGAACCAGCACCCAGTACGGCAATGGGACTTTGTTGTTTAGTCATTCATGATCCTGGAGTTCATGTGAATGAAATCACCCGAAATAAAAAGCCATGTGCAAAATCAGAGGGTAAAATCAGTGTACAACCTCTTTCTCTTTCGCGGATGCTTCGGCTTGCTGTTTATGCTGCGCCAGCAGGGCATCAAAATTGACGGGAGCCAATAACAACTGCGGAAAACCACCTTTGCTGACGAGATCAGAAACCGCTTCACGCGCATACGGGAACAAAATGTTGGGGCAGTAGCTGCCCTGCATGTGAACACGCTCATCGTCACCGAATCCGCTCATGGTGAACACACCGGCTTGATGCACTTCGGCCAGATAAGCAGTGTTATCACCCAGCTTGGCCGTCACCGTCACCGTGAGCACCACCTCCATCACCTCGTCGGTCAACGGCTTGCCAGCGGTCTGCAATTCCACGTTGACATCCGGCTTCCACTCTTCGGTGAAAATTTCAGGTGAGTTAGGGGTCTCAAAAGAGGTGTCTTTGAGGTAAATTTTTTGCAGAGCAAACTGTTGCTCGGCTTGTTCACCGCTTGCAGCGGCATTTTGTTCTTCTTTATCATCTGACATGAATGCTATTCCAAATTAGGCCCAAACGGGCGGAAAGAAAAAAGGATTTTAACGGGTTACGGGTGTTGGCGCACCTGCTCACCCACCCAGGCCAGCAGGTTCGGCAGATCCAGAGCACCAGACAACCGCGCAATTTCCTTGCCTTGCTCGAAAATCAACAGCGTGGGAATACTGCGAATGGCCAGCTGCGCAGACAGCGACTGTTCCTGCTCGGAGTTAATTTTCACCAAACGCATATCGGGTTCAAGCTGCCCGGCCGCCTCAGCAAACACCGGGGACATCATTTTGCAGGGGCCGCACCACGATGCCCAAAAATCCACCAGCAAAGGCAAATCACTTTTGGTGAGATGACGTTGAAAACGGGTCTGATTAAGATTAAGCGGCTCGCCGGTGAACAGAGGCTTATGACAAGCACCACAAGAACCGCCTGCGGCCAGCTTCTCCTGTGGCATCCGGTTGATACCATCACAATGGGGGCAGACAATGTGCAAACTATCGCTCATGAATGCTGTGTGGGGCCGATGTGCTGTTTATTCAAGTCCTGCTTATTCCAGGCCCAGCAATGAATCAAGCTCGTCGTCCATATCCAGCTCAACCAATTCATCAAAACCACCAATGTGTTGATCATCAATAAAAATTTGTGGTACGGAATCACGCCCGGCACGCTGTTCCATTTCCTCACGCTTACCCGCCTCTTCATCAACACGGATTTCCAGATAAGCCACGCCCTTTTTTTTCAGCAGACTTTTTGCGCCTACGCAATAACCGCAAAAAGCAGCGGTATACATAATAATTTCAGGCGTCTTTTTTTGGTTGATCATTTCACTCATGCCACAGAATCCTGCGGTTTGCTGTTCGCCGCCGGTTCGTCTTGCGGGACAAGCAAGGCATCCAGCTCCCCTTTGTCTTCCAGCGCATACATATCATCACAATCGCCGACGTAAACATCACCAATAAAAATCTGCGGCACAGAAGCCTGACCGGAGCGTGTTTCCATTTCGCTGCGTTTGTCGGTGTCTTCATCAATACGAATTTCGTCAAAACCAACATTTTTTGCTTCTAGCAACTCGATGGCACGGGTACAAAATGGGTGTTCGTGGGTACAGTAAACCAGTACCGGGTTTTTAGTTTCAGTGGTTTCAGTGGTTTCATCAACCTCTGCATCACCCAACTCGGGTTTTTCAAGCTCAGGCTTGGGCGGCTTGCCCACTTTCGTTGTAATAGGCAGTTTGACACGCTCCCAGGCCAACATGCCCCCGCCGATATTATGCACATTGGCAAAACCCTGTTTTTTCAACTTGGTTGCAGCCTGTGCAGAACGGGCACCGGAACGGCATACCATCACCACTGCATGATTTTTGTACACTTGTAGCTCCTGAATACGATCATCCAGCATACCCAATGGAATATGAAGCGCATTCATCACATGGCCTTCCTTGTATTCCTTTTCAGTACGCACATCCACTACCAAGGCATTTTTATGATTGATCAGCTGCACCGCTTCGTTGACCAAGACCATAACCACCGCGCTCGGCCCAAACCAGGTACGCGCCAATAAAAATAAAATGATAGCCAGAGCCAGAAACAGCTCCCAATTACCGCTGAAAAAATTACCAAACTCCTGCATAACGCTCTTCTAAACCTGTATTTTTTGAAGGGTGTGCTGAAAGCCGGGTGGACCGCCGCGCTTTACTTGATAGCAGGCATGCTCCACGCGGCATCGTGATGGTACGGAATCCCAACCAACATTCAGCATTGGCTGGGCACTATATAGACAGGGATCAAAAAAGAAAAGTGCCCGTTAGTGACGTTTCCGGCAAAATAGGGAACGGGCCGGAAACCCATCGAAAGCATCCGCAAGCAGGCTGTGCTTAATGCTTAATCCGGATTACAAAAAACTTCGCGCATCATGCTGATCAGGCGCAAAGTACGCCCGTCACCAACCCGATAAAAAACACGATTGGCATCTTTGCGTGACATTAAAATACCTTTATCACGTAATATGGCCAAATGCTGGGAGATATTACTCTGCGAGGTACCCACCATGGCGACGATGTCCTGCACACTGATCTCCTTATCACCTAGCGCACAGAGAATTTTCAATCGTAGCGGATGCGACATGGCCTTGATGGAACGAGAGGCTCTTTCGATATCCTCATCACGCGTAATCAGATGTTCCGTTGTATTCATACATCATCACCATAAAATCAAATACATTTTAATAGGCTGTCAAAAAAGACATCCTGCCCTTTTCAAAACACGAAAAGTAAAAACCTTGCAGTCTTCGATTTTACCGACACATCCATATTATCGGAACAACCTGCTAAAAAGTGGTACAACCAGTGGAAAAGCCCCACCCTTACTCGGCAACATGAGGTTACCCTTGCTTAACTATACAGCATCCCACAACTTGAACAATTAATAATATTCGCACCAAAACCACAGGCACACTGGTTGCGTCAAAAGATATTCCGACTTAAATCTGAATTAATCCGTCGTCAAAACTACTCAAAATATTGTGTAAAAGATCAGGAAGCACAGCAAATACTTTTCACAAATCGGAAAAATCATTTAAAATGATCCGTTCATATCCACCTCATCCTTATTTCTAAAGAGCTAGCCTGAGTACATGCCAAGCACACCAGCACCCGTGATGACCATCATCCTGGATGGTTGGGGTTATAGTGAAGACCCTGAATCCAACGCCATTGCCAATGCCAACACTCCGGTATGGGATGCCCTGTGGGCAAAACACCCACACACGCTGATCAAGGGCTCCGGCCCGGAAGTCGGCCTGCCCAGCGGGCAAATGGGTAACTCCGAAGTCGGCCACCTGAACCTGGGAGCAGGCCGCGTGGTGTATCAGGAATTCACCCGTGTCAGCCGCGCTATTCGCACCGGCTCTTTTTTTACCAACCAGACACTGACCGATGCAGTGGACTTAAGTATCGAGACTGATCGCGCCATACACATTCTCGGTCTGCTCTCCGATGGCGGTGTCCACAGCCATGAAGAGCACATCTGCGCCATGGTCAAACTGGCCGTGGAACGCGGCGCGAAGCATGTCTACCTGCACGCTTTTCTGGATGGCCGCGATACCGCGCCCAGAAGTGCAGAAACCTACATTGCCTCCATGCAAAAAACCTTCGACGAACTGGGTGGTGGACGCTTTGCCTCCATCATCGGTCGATATTACGCCATGGATCGCGACCACCGCTGGCCTCGGGTGCAGGCTGCCTATGACCTCATCACCCAGGGTAAATGTGAATTTGAAGCTCCCACGGCCCAGGCCGCCGTAGATGCTGCTTATGCCCGCGATGAGTCCGACGAATTCATCCAGGCCACACGCATTGTTCCCCCTGGAGAAACACCGGTGGAACTGCGCGATGGCGACATACTGATATTCATGAATTATCGCTCCGACCGGGCACGTCAAATCACTCGGCCCTTCATTGAGCCGGATTTTGACTGCTTTGCGCGCACCGCAACGCCCAAATTGGGTGCCTTTGTCAGCCTTACCGAATACAGCGCTGACTTTGACGTTCCCGTGGCCTTCCCCCCGGAACGCCTGCACAATGTTTTTGGTGAATACATCGCCGACCTCGGGCTGCGCCAATTGCGCATTGCCGAAACTGAAAAATATGCCCACGTCACCTTCTTTTTTAATGGCGGTCGCGAAGAGCCCTTTGACGGTGAAGATCGTATTCTGGTGCCCTCTCCCGATGTCGCCACCTACGACCTTCAGCCTGAAATGAGCGCACCTGAACTTACCGATAAACTGGTAGAAGCCATTCTCAGCAAAAAATACGACACCATTATTTGCAATTACGCCAACCCGGATATGGTGGGCCACACTGGTAACCTCGAAGCCACTATTGAAGCAATTGAAGCGCTGGATGCTTGTCTCGCGCGAGTAGTGGAAGCACTGGAGTCTGTGGGTGGCGAAGCACTGATTACCGCCGACCATGGCAATGCCGAACTGCTCAACAATAAAGAAACCGGACAGGCGCATACCGCTCATACCTCCAATCCGGTACCCCTGATTTATCTGGGCCGCCCCGGCAGCTTGGCAGACACTGGCTCACTATGTGACGTCGCCCCCACCATGCTCAAACTCATGGGAGTAGACATCCCCACTGAAATGGGTGGACGCAATCTGGTTACGTTGGCCACAGACGACGATGTGGCGGGAGATGAAAACGCTTAATTCCCTCTGTCGTTCCACTGGCACTCCGGCGACCACCGCTGGCGGAAAATTTGCCATTGTTGTTTTCTCAGCCCTTTTGATGTTGCTTACACTGGGCAGCTGGCCATCAACATCACAGGCCGGTGACAATGACCCGGCAGATGGCCAAAAACTGGAACAACTGCGACAACAAATTCAGGTGCTACGTCGCGAGCTGGATTCTGACGTGCAGCGCAAACAGAGCCTGCAATCCAGGCTGCAACGCAGCGAACGCCATATCGGTAAAGTCGTCGCCCTGCTGAAAAAACTCAAACGCCAGTTGCGTACACAACAACGCGAACTGAAAAAACTTAACA
>WFQM01000013.1 GCA_015487095.1 Gammaproteobacteria bacterium
CGTTATGTGCAGATTCCAATGAAGCACCTTTGCTTCACCCGCTTTATCGGAACAGTACACAGAAACAGTGTGACCGAGGTCACAACAACAGGGCCATCAACTACTGTGAGCCAAGCATCCAGATGCCCAGCAATGCAAGAAAACCAGCGAAGATCTTTTTCAAAACCGATGTTGGCAAACGGTGGGCCAGGGCAGCCCCCAGGGGGGCAAACAACATGCTGGTAATGGCAATACCGACCAGCGCCGGGCCATACACAAAACCGGCAGAATTTGCAGGCAGCTGTGTATTGCCCCACCCCAGCAGCATATAACTCAATGCGCCACTCACGGCGATGGGCAGACCACAGGCAGCCGACGTGCCAACGGCCTTTTGCATGCGCAATTTACAGGCATCAAGAAAAGGTACGGTCAGAGTGCCTCCTCCGATACCCACCAGTGCAGACACGGCACCAATCACTCCACCGGCCAGCCCCATACCCAACGTACCTGGTAAATCCCTTTTTGTGGATGTGTCCACTGACCGGCGCAGGCTCAGCAGCATCTGTATCGCCACTAACAGCTCAAATATGCCAAACACCATTTTGAGTGTCGCTTGTGGCAGCGCAGATGCCAGCGTCGCACCCACTCCGGCCCCCAGCAGAATGCCCGGCGTCAGCCGCCAGAACACTGGCCACAAAACACTGCCACGTTGGTGATGTGCGCGAACAGAGGACAGGGAGGTAAACACGATGACGGCCAGTGATGTGCCAATCGCCAGCTGCACCATTTGTGAACCGCCAAGGCCATCGGCCTGCCAAAGCATCACCAGCACCGGCACAATCACCAGCCCGCCACCGACACCCAGCAAGCCCGCCATAATGCCCGCAAAGGTGCCCAGCACGGCGTAAGCGATTAACATATCCACTATTAAAGAAGCGGCAACTACGCTAAGGGTCTGTTAACAAGCACCACCGGCTCCGGGCGGGCGATGTGATATCCCTGTCCAAAATCCACACCAATGGCTTGCACGGCTTTCATGACTTCCTCGGTGGTCACAAATTCCGCTACGGTTTTGATGCCCATAACATGACCAATCTGGTTAATGGCTTCCACCATGGCGTAATCAATGGGATTTGTATCGATGTCTTTGACAAACACACCATCGATTTTCAGATAATCCACCGGTAGATTTTTGAGGTAGCTGAAAGAACTCAGGCCACTGCCAAAATCATCCAGTGCAAAGCGGCAGCCGCGGCTCTTCAGTTCGGTGATAAAACGCATGGCGCGGGTCAGGTTGGCAATCGCTGTTGTTTCGGTGATTTCAAAACACACCCGCTCAGGTGCCACGGTGCTTGCTGCCAATTCTGCCAGCACAAATTCCAGAAAACTGTCTTCGCACAATGATTGCGCGGAAAGATTAATCGAGTATGACACCGGCTGGGCAATCTGCTTGCCCAGCAGCGCCAAAGCATGAGACACCACCCAGCGATCAATGGCCGGCATCAGGTGATAGCGTTCGGCAGCGGGCAAAAACAGGCTGGGAGTGATGATCTCGCCATCGTCACGTTGCAGACGTAATAAAATTTCGCTGTAACCATAATCTGTGTTGCCCGCTTCGGACAACGGCTGAATGCGTTGGTGGTATAACTGAAAATGATCATTATCCAGCGCTTCACGAATGTATTGCAGCCATTGCATTTCACCTTTGTGGCGCGTCAGTTCCAGGTCATCCTGTACAAAGACATGCAGATGATTGTGGCCCTGATCCTTGGCCACGTAACAGGCCGAATCAGCGGCACTCAGTACATCGGTGAGACTGCCACTGTGCGCATTGATAGACACCAGCCCCAGGCTCAGTCCTACGTTGAAAGACTTGTCTTGCCAGGTAAAACGAAAGTTTTCCACCATTTTGAGAATTTTGCCCGCGATCTCTTTTGCCTGCGCCAGTGAGCAGTCCTCCAACAACAGGCCAAATTCGTCACCTCCCAGGCGTGCAACACTGTCGTCTTCACGCAAAATGGCGCGGAACCGCGCAGCAAGCTGTTTGAGCAATTCATCACCGGCGACATGCCCACAGGTGCTGTTCACCACTTTGAATTTATCCAGATCCAAATGACACAGGGCGTGCTCACGGCCGTCCAGTTCACATCCGACCATGGCCAGTTCCAGTCGCGCTTCAAATTCGTGACGGTTTAGCAGACCAGTCAGCGCATCATGGCTGGCCTGATATGACAGACGGCCCGCCATCATGCTCAGATCCGTGGTGTCATGGAAGGTAAGCACCACGCCACGTACTTGTGCATCAGCTTCACGGATCGGTGCCACGCGCAATTCCACGGCAAATTCCTTGTTGCCATTACGATGACGTAAAGTTACCGACCCCGGCAGAGTGAAGCTTTCCCCGGTTTCCAGGCATAGCATTACCGGATTCACCAGCGGCGCACCGGCTTCATCCCCCAGACGTAACACCTGCCCCACCGCGTAGCCCTGTGCTTCCTGCGATGACCAGCCAGTAAACTTTTCAGCCACCGGATTGAGATACACCACCTGACCATTGGTATCAGTGGTAATCACCCCATCACTGATGGATTGCAGGGTCACTTCCGCCAGCTGGTGCGCCTCCTGATACAATAACTCTGCCTGTTGACGTTTTTCTTCCAGAAGCTGGGTATGCACCACGGTTGTTACCTCCCGCGCTAACAGATTCAGCATGTCGTGATCCTGTTGGGTAAAATGGCGCGTCCGCCCCTTGATGCTGGCACCCACCGAACCGATGACTTCGCCCTCTGCAATCAATGGCGCAGCAATAAGCGAGGTAGCCCCGTATTGTTTGGCCAGACGCTGACTGACCCGAAAATCTTCCGCAGCATCAACAGTCTCAACCAGACGGCCCTCATTAAAAGCCGCCACCAGTAACGAAGGCTCATCCTGCGACAGACGAAAATGTCCTTCTGGACAGTAGGCAGCCCCGGTTACGGAAACAATAACCAATTCCCCTGGAACTTTGCTTTGTAACAGCAAATAGGCAACATCTGCATCCAGTGCCTGAGCACAGATTTTCACCAGATTATCGTAAGACTCACCAATGCTGGCTGCCGTATTCACACTACGCAACACCTGATTACCTACTGCAAGAATTTTCCCCTGTAAATAGAGATGCTCCAACAGGCTCTGATACTGCCCGGTAAGTACACCCAGTTCATCCGTGGAGCAGGCTCGCAAGTCAGGCTTGCGAGCCAGTAAAGCACCCGCTTCTCCAGCTGCCACTTCCAATGGCTGTAATGCCTGACCAAAACTGCGCATAAAAATCTGCGCACCCACCAGCGCCAAAGCCTGCAAAGCCAGCCAGACAACAAAGGTCTCTAATGTGAAGTAGCCAGTACGAGTCCAGTAATACTGCACCAGCGTGGTATCCACCAGCAGTGGCACCAGTGCGGCAATCAGAAATACCCGGGTACGAATGGTAATGACAGGCCGCTCCAGCCGCATGGGCTGTAAAGCCCGGCCAAATAAATCAAACAGCTTAAAAAAAATGGGTAAGCCAACAATAATAGACACAGTCAATGCGACCAGGTTAATACGAAACCAGTCCACAGGCTGGGCGACAAAATCGCTGTACCACTCTGCGCTGTAGATCACCGTCACTGGTGCAATAAACAGATATGCCAGAAAAACACCCCAAAAATATCGTGGGAAACTGCGCACCTGCGCCAAGGCAGCATTTGCCAGTTTTTCCTGTTGCTGAAAATTTTCCGCCCCCAAATAGTCGGCCACGGAAGATACACGACGCTGGAAGTACCACACAGCCAACACCAGCGACAACACATCAAAGCCGGGTTGAGGCAGAGAACCAAGAACAGCTCTCATTTGCGCCATGGTAAACATTTCAATGTACAACAGAAATGACAGACCAAATACCGCAGGCATGGTCCAGGCAAGAATGATCAGTATGCGAAATCTACGCAGGAATTCGGCGCGGGTCAGTGTTGGCACTTCGGTGGACGGTGGCCTTTGTGAGGTATTGTGTGCAGCAGTGTTTGCGGCATTGTGTGCCGGGTTATCTTGCGTCATGTTGATTGACTTCATTCACGGACTATTTCACCCACAGCGTCTTCGCATTCACAAATTCGCGCAAACCATGCTGCGATAACTCCCGCCCGTAACCCGAAGCCTTGATGCCACCAAAAGGCAGACGTGGATCACTTTTTACCATGCCATTCACAAAAGCTGAACCACATTGCATCTGCCGTGCAAACTGCTCACCACGCTCAATGTCCTGTGTCCACACACTGCCACCCAGGCCAAAACGTGAACCATTGGCTACGGCCAGCGCTTCGGCCTCGTCAGTGACACGAATCACCGCCGCCACCGGACCAAACAGCTCTTGTTCATACGCGACCGTGCCCGGCATAACCTGATCCAGAATCGTTGCAGTATAAAAGGCACCCGGACCCGCCACAGGCTCACCACCAATCAGTACCACGGCACCCGCAGTAATACTCGCCTGTACCTGACCGTGTAATTCGTCGCGCAAATCAACGCGCGCCATGGGTGCCAATGTGGTTGTTTCATCGGCGGGATCACCCGGGCGTAACTGCCTCACCGCTTCAACAAAACGTGCCACAAATTCATCGGCAATGGCATTCACCACAATAAACCGCTTGGCAGCAATACAGCTCTGTCCACAGTTGAGAAAACGTGACATCACCGCTTGCTGTACTGCCAAATCGAGATCGGCGTCTTCCAGCACCACAAAGGCATCTGCACCACCCAGTTCCAATACCGATTTTTTCAGGTGTTCACCAGCCACAGCCGCCACAGCACGGCCCGCCGGTTCACTGCCGGTAAGTGTAACAGCCTGTACCCGTGGGTCGGCAATCACCCCAGCCACCTCGCGAGCATCGATCATCAACGTACGAAACACACCTTCAGAAAACCCGGCTTCGCGCACCAGACGCTCAATAGCCAACGCACACTGCGGCACATTGGAGGCGTGTTTGAGTAAACCGGTATTGCCTGCCGCCAGAGTCGGGGCAATAAACCGGAACACCTGCCACAGCGGAAAATTCCACGGCATCACCGCCAGCACGGTGCCCAATGGCTGATAGGCCACCAGACTTTTACCTGCATCTGTTTCGATGAGTTCATCGGCAAGAAATACCGAAGCCTGCTCGGCGTAAAATTCACAACCCTGCGCGCATTTTTCCACCTCGGCACGGGACTCGGCGATACGTTTGCCCATCTCCAGTGTCACCAGTTGCGCCAGAGACTCCTGCTCGGCACGCACCACCGCCGCCAGTTTATGTAATAGCTGACAACGCTCATCCAACGGTGTGGCGGCCCAACTAGGTGTCGCCGTGCTGACCTGAGCCAATGCTGCTTCCAGTTGTGCGCCAGTCCATGTTGCGAAATTCGCAACATTTTCACCGCGAGCAGGGTTGGTACTTTGATAAGCCATGAATTCCCTCGAAAAGCCCGGAAGCTTAGCGCAACCGGGTAGTATTTAAATATATCGCTAATGGCATAATTACCAAATTATCATGGTAATTTTGCCATTAGCTCAAAAACGCGACGAACATTGACAGGTCCCGGGTTTTAATCTCACCCGCATCATAATCCTAAATTAATCAGTTGAATCGTAGCGAGAGCGACTATGCTGCTGAAGATAGAAGACTTTTTGGACTATTTTGGACAACAGCGTATCATCCATACGGTGAGTTCAAAATAGCCCAAAAAGTCTTTTAGATTCGGTGTCATAGACGTTCGCAGTAGATTCAATTGATTAATTTAGGGTAATGGCATCATTGAAAACACTATCTGTAAACGTTGCCACTCTCCGAAACGTTACGAGTATTTAATGCAAAGAACGCAAAGTTTTTCGTGTTTTTCTCTGCGTCTCCGCGCCTTTGCGTTGGGTTTTCATTACCCAGGCTCTCCCGGATGCATTGCCTTTGACAGATGAACAGCTAAAGCCTGTTAATCCACATTTACGTAAAACTAAAAATAATGTGGTTAAATATTTTCACAATGGAATATTAAAACTCACAAGTACCTGTTTTCGCTCCTCCACTGGCATCTCCCCCAACACTGCACAGGCCCGGTAAAACGCAGCCAGATCACCCTGTTGCTCCGCCAGTAAACGCTGAAAAACCGGCACATGATCGCGATACGTGGTCACCGCCCCCAACTGCGCATTATTCAAATCCCGCGCAAACCAGGCGTCGTATCCTGCATAACCATCCCACTGTTTTTTCAGCTGTTGATACTGCTGGCGCAGCCCGGTCTGAATGGCGGTTTTACGAATCTGCATTTCTGTTTCATCCAGCGCTTCCGCGTACAAAGCCTGAAGCTGATCCCGCACACCGGTCACCAATACCACAAATTCATCCTGCCGCTGCCGGGACAGCGCATATTCCTGGCGTTGCTGCTGATTGCCGTGTTTTTCCAGCCAACGCCGCACACCCTCCAACTGCACGGCGGTGGCAAAGCCTTCATTAAAAGCAGTGTCGTCTTCCACGTACAATTGCTGATGCGCCAGTTCGTGAAAAATCAATCCGGCAATGCGCGCCGGGGAGCGCTGCAATACGGTGTTCAATAACGGATCATCAAACCAGCCCAGGGTGGAATACGCAGCCACACCGCCGATGTAAACATCCAGACCCTCAGCAGCCAGCTGATCCGCAAAAGCCTGTGCATCGGCCTGGGCAAAATAACCGCGATAACCCACACAGCCTGCAAAGGGAAAGCACCAGCGCTTGAGGTTTAATTCAAACGGTTTGGCGGCAAATACATTCCACACCACAAAAGGCCGTTGCAAATCGGCGTAACTGCGGTAACTGTCATTGTCCGGCAACGCCAGTTCGCTGCTGGCGAAATCACGAATCTCCAGTACCATCTGCAATTTTTCACGCAACGGGTCAGCTGTATCGAATGAGGCCAGTATTTCGTCGATAGGCTTGCTCTTGTCCCACACCTCCCACTGGCCTCCAATGGATTGCCCGTAATAACCCAACGTGGCACAACCACTCACCAGCAATAAAACGCACAACAACAGCGTGCGTCGCTTCAACACTAAACGTATAAACAAAAGTCTCATACAGGTAACATACCGGTATGAAGATCTATTTGGTAGGCGGTGCGGTGCGCGACACGTTATTGGGTTTCAAACCCAAAGAACACGACTGGGTGGTGGTAGGAGCCACACCGGAACAACTGACGTCACAGGGTTACAAACAGGTGGGCAAAGATTTCCCGGTATTCCTGCACCCAAAAACGCACGAGGAATATGCCCTGGCGCGCACCGAACGCAAAACCGCACCGGGTTATCACGGCTTTGCCATACATGCTGCGCCAGACGTGACCCTGGAAGAAGACCTGTTGCGCCGTGACCTCACCGTCAATGCCATCGCTCAAACCGCCGATGGACAACTCATCGACCCGTTTAATGGTCAGCAGGATCTGGCGGATAAACTGCTGCGCCATGTCTCGCCTGCCTTCAGTGAAGACCCAATACGCATCTTGCGCGTGGCGCGTTTTGCGGCACGTTTTGCCCATCTCGGTTTTGATATTGCGCCTGAGACAATGCAACTGATGCGGGACATGAGTAATGCCGGGGAAGTTGATGCGCTGGTGGCCGAACGAGTGTGGACAGAAACGAAACGCGCGCTGGGTGAAAAAACCCCGGCACGTTTTTTTCAGGTACTGCGCGAGTGTGGCGCACTGGCCATATTATTCCCGGAAATCGAACGTCTGTTCGGCGTACCGCAACCGGAAAAACATCACCCGGAAATCGACACCGGCCTGCATACCCTGATGGTGCTGGAACAGGCAGCACGACTGTCACCGGACACCCGTGTCCGTTTTGCTGCACTGGTACACGACCTCGGTAAAGGCACCACCCCCAAGGATCAATGGCCGAAACACATTGCCCACGAAGAACGTGGCGTACCGCTGGTGGAGGATTTATGCCAGCGCCTGCGTGTCCCTAAAAGCTACCGGGAACTGGCGGTGGCGGTGACACGCTATCATCTGCACTACCATCGCGCAGCCGAACTCAAACCCGCCACCCTGCTCAAGTTGTTTAACGCTCTGGACACCTTTCGTCGCCCGGAACGCTTCGAACTGTTTATTCTTGCCTGCGAAGCTGACTCTCGCGGTCGTACCGGGTTTGAAAATGCGCACTTTGATCAGCCGGATATTTTGCGGCGCGCGCGCGATGCAGCCGTCGCCGTCACTGCCAAAGAATTAGCAGGAAAATTCACAGGTGCCGCCATTGGCGTGGAATTGGATCGGCTGCGCAAACAGGCTATTAAAAAAGCAGTAAGCTGTTAAATGTGAATTAAGAACTAAATGGCCTTGTTTTCGGCATAGCAGCAAAGCCTGAGTAATGAAAACCCAACGCAAAGGCGCAGAGACGCAGAGAGCGCAAAGAATGAAAGGATAATGGACAAAGAATCGCTTGGTGTTCTCTGCGCCTCCGCGCCTTTGCGTTAGATTTTATGGCACGTTGATTTATAGCTGAAGAATGGTTTGTTTTGCTAAATATAAACTAATGACTTTATTCTTCTGGGTATTTAACGCAAAAAACACAAAGTTTTTAGTGTTTTTCTCTGCGTCCTTTGCGTCTCTGCGACCTCTGCGTTTATCACTCTCCACTTGTCAGTAGCACGACAACACAACGTTCCAATACACTGATACGATTACCCGGAGATTTCTGATATTGCGCAGACGTCAGTCAGAATGCGCGTTGTAGCGTCAGTTAATTCACATTAAAACGTTATTTCTGATTTACCTGCAAGCAAAAAGTGACCGGCCCATCGTTGACAA
>WFQM01000014.1 GCA_015487095.1 Gammaproteobacteria bacterium
GGGCTGATGTATTTATCGGTGTTTCCGGTGCCAACCTGCTGGGTGAGGCGGCATTAATGGCCATGGCAGCAAAACCGATTGTCTTCGCACTCTCCAACCCGGACCCGGAAATTGACCCGGCACTGGCTCACCAGTTACGTGATGACATGATTATGGCCACGGGGCGCAGCGACCATCCCAATCAGGTCAACAATGTACTGGGCTTTCCTTTTATCTTTCGTGGTGCGCTTGATGTGCGCGCACGACGTATCAATGAAGACATGATGATCGCCGCTGTGCATGCCCTGCAAAAACTGACTCATGAACCGGTACCTGCCGAAGTCTGCAAAGCTTACGGTGTTGAAAGCATGAGCTTTGGCCCGGATTACATTATTCCCAAACCCTTTCATCCGCGCTTGCTGGAGTTTGTTGCTTCCGCCGTTGCCAAAGCGGCAGTCGATAGTGGCGTGGCACAACTGCCTTACCCTGCACATTATCCAGTGATGACTGAAACCTAAATCCTGAGGAAAAGTAATATGCGCCCTTCTGTCTTTTTGCAGACACCGCTGTTGATCACAACACTGTTTGCGCCTGTCCTGTCGTTTGCCGGGGTCGTCAGCAAAGTCGCTAATTTCAGTGAGGGCGACCTGGCCGACTGGGAAGAAAAATCATTTGAGGGTAACAGCCAGTATCACTTTGTTGATGCACAAGCAGCAGGCATCAACAGCCAGGAAATAAAAGGTAAACAGCAGGTATTACGTGCCAGCACCCAGGGAAAAGCCTCGGGCTTGTTCAAGGAAGTGAATATTGACCTGAGCAAAACGCCGTATCTTAATTGGTCGTGGCAGGTGCAAAACCTGTTTAAGGATAATGACGAACGCAGCAAAGAGGGTGACGATTATCCTGCACGCATTTATGTCGTAGTATCCGGCGGCGTCTTTTTCTGGAATACCAAAGCTATTAATTATGTGTGGTCCAGCAACCAGCCTGTAGGCAGTGAATGGCCCAACGCATTCACTGGCAATGCCAAAATGCTTGCGGTACGTTCAGGCGAAAAACAGCTGGGACAATGGATCACTGAACGCCGTAACGTGCGTGAAGACCTGAAAAAACTCTTTGGTGAAGACGTGAAAAAAATTGATGCCATTGCCGTGATGGTGGATGGCGACAATACCGGGCAATCCGCTACAGCGTATTTTGGGGATATTTTCTTTTCTGATTAAGCAGTGTTATCTACGGGTCTGGTGAGATAGGTATAATGCTGTTGTGACAAAAGAAATCTCTAAGCAACCGGTGTGTACAACCCGTGAACTGCAACGTCATTAAGTTAAGCCAAAACTCCTGCTTTTTGTAGGTTGGCGGTGAGCTTGCGAACCCCAACGGGGTCGGTAATGTTGGGGTTCGCAAGCTCACCGCCAACCTACGTTATACCTGCAACAATTGAGATTTCGGTTTTATTACACGCCCTCTTCATTCCATAGCGACAGCGACATTAAAACTCCTCGCAATAATCCGGCTCTATGCCTGACAAACAGGCTTAAGCACTTTATTTTTTCGCCGAACGACCAAACCCAACATTCCTACCCCTGCCAGAAGTGACAAAGTAGAAGGCTCGGGAACACGGGTAATCAACGATGGATTTGGCGTCACATTAAACGACAAGGTAGAACTCTTAAGTATTAAATCACCCACCACTAAAAGACTGAAATCCAGCAACCCATCAGTAGCAAGATCCAGTACCGATGCTGCATTGAGTATACCGCTTATAGTGAAGTCTCCGGTATAACCTGTTGTGGTAGTGATTGTTCGATCAAAGAGATTCCTTCCGGAGCGTCTGCCCACAAAATAGTCATTGATTACGGTCGTCGTACTGAGGGTTGTATTGCCTGATTCACTTTGCGCACCAAACGCTAGCGTGGCAGACTCATTACCTTCGAGGTAAAGGCGGGTTCTGGTATTGTTATAATAGTTTTCCCCTTCTCCATGAGTATATAAACCAGGTCGATCTCTGCTGGTTAAAGAGGATCTGACGGGATCACTGGGGTCATCGCTAAAAGTAAATTCGAACGTGACAGAATTGATATCAAGGGGATAATTGTAGTTTGTTGAAGGCGTTAATTCAGACCGAATATCAAAAAGTCCTGAATAAGTCGAATGCCCCAACAATACTTCATCACCAATATTGCTACTGACGGATAAGGGAACTGCATACGCAGACGTACTGGTGACAATAGTGATTAATGCGAAAACTAACCACTTTAATTTGCCAACCCCACATTGTTGATCTTGTAGCTTGCAGTTTTCACGCCTTCGTAGATTTTGGGCTTTCATCATAAATAGTCCTTTTATTTAGCCATGCTGTGTTTAGAAAACAATGCACCCGCATCCAGATACAGGATGAATTCACGACCAGACTAAAATAAAAGGCATATTTTGTGCCAAACACATAACTCATTGTTTTCTTATTAAATAAATTTAAGCTCTTAGCAGATTCGTTACTAATTCGCGATTAACAATGTCAAAGTGATTGTTAAATCTCCTTTTTTACTGGCCCAACGACAAAAAGGGTTTGGTGGAAAAATACAGAACCGCCAGCACAATACCAATGTAGGCAATGACCTTTAGTGGCTCTTCTTGAAGCAATACCCAAAAGGTACGGTGTTTGCCTTCGCGTTTCAGTTGTTCATAAATTTCACGCTGCTGCACTGCACGCTTGCCCTGATAGTCGGCAATAAGTGCTTTAGCGCGTTGCAACTGGTCATCATCCCGTAACCAGATTGCGGGCATTGATATACCCCAGTTGCCTGCTGAGGTTTCGTAGAATTCAACATTGTTGTCGGTTAACAACTCACGGATATCATCCGCTTCGTCATCCGGCACACCCCGCAGAGGAAATAATCGCACGGCCATGGATAAGCCTATTTTTTGTCCAGCAGACCTTTCAGGTCGGCGAAAGGGTTGTGGGTAGCGCCAGATACCGTACTACTGGCTGCTGAGCCCGTGCTGCTTTGCCCATGCGCTTCCAGTTGTCGCTGATGCTCGTTGTCGTGACAATAGAGACACAATAGTTCCCAGTTGCTGCCATCGGCCGGGTTATCGTCATGATTGTGGTTTCGGTGATGCACGGTAAGCTCAGGCAGGTTGGCGCGGGTGAATTCCCGTTCACAGCGGCCGCAAATCCATGGATACAGTTTCAGCGCCTGTTCGCGATAGGTTTTTGCACGCTCGTCCTGATGACGACGGGCATCACTGACGATTTTATCCAGGGCATCCGCGTTTGGTTTTTTGTCGGACATTGGCCTGATTAATCCTTTTTTGCCAGGCGTTGAATGTAATCCTGCATGTTGACCTTGATCATTTCACGGAAATCATCACAGAGCATATCGGTCATTTTGGCTTCATCCTTTGCCAGCTCTTTGGTACTGAGTGAGGCTTCAAAGGTATTGTAACGCGCAGCGGCATAACGCAGGGCGGTACCGACACTGGCCGAGCCTTCTGCCTGGGCCAGCTTGTTGGCGAGGTTAATGAACTGATCGGCGAGTTCAAAAAAGGGGGTTTCCTGTTTATCGTCTGACATGATATTTCGGTTATCCTGTGAAAATGATCGGTAATGTGTCTGCCCACATACCCTACGTCAGGTGGCGCGCTCTGCCAACTCCAATATTTCGTGTTTACAATACCGGGCTTGATAAAAAACGATAGCCTCCTGAAGTAGGGTGGGCATGGCCCACCGGTAAGGTTTGAGTTAGACATTATTGGTTTACATTCAGCAAGACAGGCTGTCGGTTCCCGGATCACAAGTTACAGAACCATAAAATCTAACGCAAAGGCGCAAAGGCGCAAAGAGGCAGAGAACGCAGAGAGGTCCAGGTGTTTGCGAGAACCTGCGTGCAAATAACACCAAAATCTCAATCGCTCCGGATATATACCTTAGGGACGTACATGAAACAACTTCCGGATCTTGCATCTCATCTTCAGCCCGTCTTTGCCCGTTCTTCAATCACAAAACCTCAAAATAGAACGACTATTCCTACGATTTTGCTCAATCAGAACGAACAAATACGAACTAAATCTGAGCGCCATATTCGCAACTTGTTTCATGCACGTCCCTAATCACGGCAAAAGCAAGAATGATAAAGAATTATTCGTCGAGTTTGCTGGCCTATTTTCAACATTCGATTAGCAATGCTTCTGATTTCTAGGTGATTGGTCTACCACCACAAATAATAAAAACCAATAATCGCCAAACAGGTAATGATAAAGCCCGTCGCATATTCGGCTATTGAGCCGTGACGTGGGGAATGAAAACGCGGGTGGGCTCTCATGATGCCCGCTATTAAAAAGGCGAATAAAAATACAGAGGCAGCAATTTTTCCTATGATGATGAAAAAGTTCATAAATTGTAAATTTTTTGATGACGCAAAACTTGCTACATGACGATTGCGAGACTGTGTATTATAGCCGTCTTAAAGCGTTGCGCGCTTCTTTGTTGGCTTTTTCGGTAATGCGCATAAGCACAAGTCTAATTAAGCTGCGAGTTAATTCTTCTTTGGATTCCGCTATTTTCATGCCCAGAGCTTGCATTAGCTTACGCATCAGGTGTTCCACCCAAATACTGATGTTCTCGGCGAGATTAATCCCTTTTGCCAAAATATAAGCAATTTTGTCCGCGATAGTAAAGGCGGCAACAAATGCTCCTTGAATAGAAATAATGGCTGCCATAGCAACTTTTTTTATTACATAAATCAATGCCGAATCCACCCAGCGCCAAAAAGTAGCGGTGTTGGTATCTGCTGCTGGAGATTTTGATTTTAACCAGGACTCAATGGCTGACTCGACAGTATAAGGACTTTCCGGTGCATCCGATAACTGCTTCCAGGATTTTGCTTTCACGGATTTTTTATATCTGGCCATTTTGTGGGCCTCACCCGAGGTCAACGGTTCGACAGAGAAAAGGTAATGTCCGTCCTGATTATAGGGTGCATGCATAAACGGATATAGTGGTACCATAGGCACCGGATCAGTGCGATGATAAACGCGGTGTATATGCTCGCCACCAATCGCAGTGGTCGTGCTGTTCACAAACCAATCTGTCCCCACCCTTGGCGCACCGAAGGTGTAGAGTTTGGCTGCATGAATCGTGTTGCGTGCCACCCAATCAGCGGCAAGCGATGCGATGGCTCCACCAAGGCTGTGGCCAATGCAATGCACGGTTTTACCACCTTTAACATGGGCGCTAAAGAACGCACGGATTTCTGGCAGCATACTGCTAAAGCAGTGGTTGAAACCGATATGCACTGGAAGGCCTGCCGTGGAGTTTTCAATACCAA
>WFQM01000015.1 GCA_015487095.1 Gammaproteobacteria bacterium
CATTAGTAGTACATCAGAAAGCTGAGGCATGGCGCATTGATCATAAGAAACAGTTTCTGTATAACATCGACAGTTTGAATGCATTGCCAGTCTTTTAGTCTGACATTCCTGTTCTCATTTTCCTGGAACCGGGGCTGATTCGGGCGAATGGTGAACAACTTTTGATCAAAATGAATCTGAGTATACTGCCCTGTCCGTTTTACAGTCCAACAACAGGCGCTCTCCTTAACACTTTTTTAAATGAACCCAATGTATCAATCCTGAAGTCTGGCGGTAGCATTGTCTGTTTTTGATTTGTCATTATTCATATGTTAGCGTCCCTGCCATGTGTGTGAATTTCATTTCACAATATGCTGTTTTTTTATACAAAAACAGGAGGTTCGTCATTATGGAGTTATACAGATTCTGTATAGCTCCATAATTAGTGATTCTGTATATTGGACTGTTAGTTTTATATCTATATCTGGTGAATATTGAGCAATAAATGAAATACGTGATTACTATTTTTGTAGCAATTTTTTTGCTAGCTATCTCATTTTGTATTGGGGCCACCAAATTTCAAGGGGTCTTCAATGGAATTAAGTGGACTGATATTGGCTCACTTATAGTGACATTTTTGGGATTTACCTTTGCCTTTATTACTTATTTCCAATGGCTAAAAAACAAAAGAAAAGAAGATGCATATCTAGTTGCTAAAAAATATGTAGCATCAATTGATGAAATAGAAGAGCAATTACATGAGCTGATTTACCAATATGGTCATATATGCCCAGCTCCAGGTGTTGTAGTCGAAAACAATGACGTTTCTTTAAAGCGGATAGAGCATCTACATAATGTCTGGGGCTATTTATACCAAGCTAGGCGAAACTTATTCAAGTCGCACCGTGAGCTAGCATTTTGGAATGTTAACCTTGTAAGTGATTTCAAAGAGCATCATAACGCGATTAATAAATCTTTAGATGAGATTAGTGTTGTTTCATCGGCACTTAATAATCAATTATTTCATTATATTAAAAGTGAAATGAAAAATATGGGTGAAGTTATAAGTCACAAGAAACGGTTTGATGTACTATTTAATCAGATTCACAATGTTATTCAAAAACGCGTTGAATGTGGTTTTAAAGACATGTTTAAGTTTGGTGAACAAATAAAACTAACAAGGCCAACACACAAGATCGATGGGGTCAGACTCGATTGATATTTAATTTTCGATAAATTTCAGCGAAAAATCATCGAAAGAGGCCAGAGTCTGACGGCTTCCCAGAAAATCGATGGGGTCAGACTCAAATCGATGGGGTCAAAATCGATGGGGTCAGACTCGATTGGTTTTTGATTTTCGATAAATTGCAGCGAAAAACAGAAAATACGGGGTCAGGTCTTGTTTTTTGCCTTTTCGATTGTAAAGCAAATAGCAAGACTTGACCCTCGGCGTTTTTGACCCTCGGTGTTTTTTTAAACGTTAGGGCAACGTAGTCACTATTGTGGAGAATTAGAATGAAAGAAATGGGTATATGCCAAGCGATCCATACAGGGATAATGGATTTGAGGTTTTGCGGTCATGCTTTCAGTCCAAACATTGGGGCACTTTTGGGAGAGCTTCATTGTACGGCACATTATGGCGGAACAATAATATTGCCATCAAGCAATAAAAACGGGTTTGAAACAGTTAAATATTTATCTTCTGAGACTGAGATAAAAGATGAAGGGGTTACTGTAGATGATTTATGGGGGTGTACAAAAGAACATTATGGCTTAACGGCGGCTACGGGGCTACTTGCAACCGTCTCTATTCCTATTAAAAAAATAAAATTAGGGCATAAAGTTTACGGTTCAGCAAGCGAGTATACGAATTTGGCCAGTCACTATGGCCTAAAATTTTTTCCCAGAACAAATTTACGGCTGGTTCCGCGCCTGCAAATGTTGCAAAAAGGGTGTTTGGCACAACTAGGGTTTTTGGAATTATAGGCCGAGCATTGCCATTTGCTGCTGTTGGCTTGGCTGTGTTTGATGCCATTAGCATTGGCCAATGTGTGTATAAAAAGAATACTTAAGGTACGAAAATGACTAATGATGAATTAAGACGTGAATCAGTTGTAAAGGATGTTATTAGAATCTTTATTGATACAATAGATTTCCTTAGTGACGATGAAAAATCATCTGTAAATGAGAATACAGATATAATAAAAGATTTCAAAATGAATACAGATGACGCAACACTCATGATAATGAATCTAGAAAAACATTTTTCAGTGAGCCCTAGTTATGAAGAATGGCGTCAAGTATCTTCAATTCGAGAAACAGCTGATTTAATACTTAAGCATCTGAACGAAAAGCCCTAACAACAATACGAAAAGGTGAGTGAATAAGCTTCCTGATTCGCTCTTCTCCAAACTCGGGAACGACCCTGCCAATATCTGGATTATCTACCAATGTTTGAGCATGCTCGATAATTGCTTTTATAAATTTTCTACCAATATGAGGAACACCCTCTTCCACGTAATACTCTTTGATACCTTCTAAATCACTGTGCGCGGAATTGGCTACAAATATTTTCATTTACTCAATACCCAGCTTCTTCTTCACTTCATCCAATTCCAGCTCCTTGCCCTCACGCACTTCCATCAAACCCGCAGCGACAGCTTTCATAAATACCCTTTCTTCTTCCTTTTTTTCATATTCTTCAAGGCCTTGCACCACAGCCACACCTATTCCCCGGCTAGTGAGCAGAATTGGGCGATGAGTGTCTTTTGCATGATTTACCACCTTACCGGGATTAACCTTCAGATCCGTAAGGGAAATTATGTCTTCGGAGAACTTAATTTGCATGGGATTTACCTCATTAAATCTAATTCAATAGCCCTGATTATAGGGAAATTACTACGGACAGGGTTCTGAGAAACAGTCACGGTAGGAAGACTAATTGCATACCTTTGCTCTTGCAGCTCTTGCTGTGCAAACCGGTATTGGTAACGGATTAAACTCGATGATTCTTTTCAATCTTTCCCTCGTGCAACTCTTTCGGTCACTTCGTCTGTTCAACCATTTATATAATAGCGTCACGACGTAATCCTGAACCTTTATAAGTCCTGCTAAATTCCCCACTACACCAAAGTATTGATAATGCCCTTTTAACTTTCTACATTAGAATTTTCATTTTTGTATTTAAGTGAATTTGCCAAAACAACAATGGTTTTTTTAGACATCACTTCTCCCTTGTGATTGATTATTTTAAAAATAGAAGCCAAGGGTTAACTGAATTTGTTTAAACCCCCACAACTTCATTTGCCCTTGTACTCTTGGCGTTTCTTTTTCCAGCCCCTGGTTCTGGATATACTGACAAACCATTACCTCACTTAAACTCACGGCACTTATCACAGCAGTCCCCCACGCCAAAAAATGCCTGTCTGTAAAGTTCTGCTTCACCTGCAAATAATCCATAAATTGAATTATTTCATACTCGACCCTGAAAATTTATACCCTCCTACACAGCCCAGCATGAGGCACAAATGCCTGTTGAACTACGCTACCTCTACCATGGCAGCAGCCCATGGGATTGTATTGAAACGGACGGACCCTGTCGAAATATGTGCTGTCGTTATGATCGGGATCGTAGCAGAAAACGGAGGCTGGCTTGCGTCTGGTCGCATGATCCAGTATTACCTGCATAAAAACCCGGCACCACCTTGAGGTGTTTGGCCAAACCAGAATCAGGGATATAATGTGTCCGAACGCGACGAACCATCGGCTGAAAAAAAGGTCAATCGCTAGAGCTGCAAAAAAGCCAGTCTCCGTTGACGTGTCGTTGCCCCCTTGGAAAAGTGGAATCTGCCCTCAAATTCCTTTCTCGGTAAAGGATGGCAAACCGGCCATTGGGGTTCTGTCCACAACAGCACTTATCGCCGGGTATAATACGGCCCGCAGTACAGCGAACCCTCACAAGGAGCCAGTAACATGAATACAAACATCGCAGCCGCTGCGAGCACGTCCAACAGCGCGGCCTGTCAAGCTTTCCATCAGGTTCGCGAGCACCTGCAAGCGCGCATTATCGGCCAGCAGACATTGGTTGATCGCTTGTTGATTGCGTTGCTGGCTGATGGCCATCTGTTGGTGGAGGGTGCGCCGGGGCTGGCCAAAACCACCGCTATCAAGGAGCTGACCGCCGTGCTGGAGGGTGATTTTCATCGTTTACAGTTTACTCCGGATCTGTTGCCCGGTGACCTCACCGGCACCGATATCTACCGCCCCGAGACTGGCGATTTTCAGTTCCAGCCGGGGCCCTTGTTTCATAATCTGATCCTCGCTGATGAGATCAATCGTGCTCCAGCCAAGGTGCAGTCGGCATTGCTTGAGGCCATGGGTGAGAAGCAGATTACCGTTGGTCGTCATACTTATCCCTTGCCCCGCCCATTTCTGGTTATGGCGACACAAAATCCTATCGAGCAGGAAGGCACTTATGCCTTGCCCGAGGCCCAGTTGGACCGTTTTCTGATGCATGTGTGCATCGACTATCCCGACGTTCAGGCGGAACACGCCATTTTAAAGCTGGCGCGTGAGCAGGCCGGGCAGGAGGATGTTTCTCCGGCAAGCAACGGGGTGGCGTTGAGCAAGGCACAGATTTTTACCGCCCGTCAGGAGGTGCTGGATATCCATATGGCCGAGCCGGTGGAGGAGTATCTGGTGCAATTGGTGTTGGCCAGCCGTAACCCGGCACCCTACAGTTCGACATTGGCGCGCTGGATAAATTATGGCGCCAGTCCGCGCGCCACTATCGCCCTTGATCGCTGCGCCCGCGCCCATGCCTGGCTGGACAGCCGTGATTATGTGTCACCGGCTGATGTGCAGGCTGTAGCTTTTGATGTGATGCGCCACCGGGTGCTGATTTCCTTTGAAGCCGAGGCGGAGGGCATGACTGCCGAGGATGCGATTCGCGAATTGCTGAAGTTGATCCCGGTCGCCTGAGATGCGATTTTTCAAACGATTTCTGCCGGGCCGTCATCGGTCCACTGCGGATGTGGTAACGGATGTCACTTCTGACGCTGCTACCCTGAACTCTGCCACACGCCCCAGTCTTGATGAGCTTATTGCCCTGCGTCAGCAGGCTGGCAAGCTGGATCTCAGCCGCAAGCAGGCGGCTCGTGCGCAGCTGTCAGGCGGCCATGCTTCACGTTTTCGTGGCCGTGGCATGGATTACCAGGAGTCACGCATTTATCAGCCCGGCGACGATATCCGCAATATGGACTGGCGGGTCACCGCACGCACGGGCCGACCGCATACCAAGCTCTTTCAGGAAGAACGCGAGCGCCCGGTGGTCGTGTGTGTGGATTTGAACCCCGGCATGTTTTTCGCCAGCCGGGGGGCGCTCAAGTCGGTGGTGGCGGCGCGCGCGGCCAGCCTCATCGCCTGGGCGACAGCCGCTCACGGCGACCGTATCGGTGCTCTGCTGTTCAATGGTGACCACCACGAACTGCCACCGCGCGGCGGCAAACACGGCGTGTTACGCCTGATCCGTCAGCTGGTGGCGCAAACCGACCCGCTGGAAAACCTCCAGCAACCGCCACACCCGCAGGGGCTGAATACCGCACTGGGTCGCTTGCGCCGGGTCAGTCGGCCCGGCAGTCTGGTTGTTCTGCTCAGCGACTTTTACGGCATTGATGAGGAAACCGGCAAACACCTGACACGACTGCGCCAGCACAATGATGTGATGGCCATCCAGATGGTTGATGCACTGGAACTCGCTCCCCCGCCTCCGGCGCGTTACGGTGTCAGCGATGGTCAGCAGCACACCGGCATTCTCGATACCCGCTCGGCCACCGCACGAAAGGCCTACCGTGATTTTTTCAGTGAGCACCATCAGGCGTTGCGGGATCTCATGCGCAGCCGGGCCATTCCACTGTTGCAATTGTCCACTGACGCAGACGTGGCCAGTATTCTGCGTGGCTACTTTGGTGGCAGAGCAACCGCTCCGCTACAAAACCTGCCACACGAAACCGCCGCATGAACCCGTCCAGTCCATCAGCACTGCAACTGCGCGATATTCACCTGCCCGCCGAGCCCGGTTGGTGGCCTCCGGCCCCTGGCTGGTGGATACTCGCCGTGCTGTTGCTGATCTTGCTGGTGTGGACAACACGCTTTGCCCTGCGCCGTTACCGTCTGTACCGTCAACGTCAGCGATTGCTGGCCACGCTCGATGCACTGACCCGGCAGCCCGGTGATGTTACTCCGGAAACAATCACGAAGCTTTCCATCCTGCTGCGGCGGCTGGCGCTGATGCGCTTCCCCCGCCAGCAGGTGGCCGCCCTCAGTGGCAGCGAGTGGCTGGACTTTCTCGACCGCTCTGGTGGCGATGGTGGCTTCAGCCACGGCCCCGGTCAGGTGCTGGCCACCGGCCCCTATCAACCCACCCTGCCCGCTGATGTGGATATGCCAGCATTGAGCGCCCTGTTGCACGCGTGGATAAAAAAGAACATGAGTCGCTGATCATGAGTATTAACAATGAGTATTGAATTCGCCTGGCCGTGGCTGTTTGCTGCCCTGCCCTTGCCACTGTTGGCGCTGTTACTGCCGCGTGCGCCCAGCGTCACCCCGGCCACGCTGCACATCCCCTTTTATGCCGCCCTGCAAGACAATCTGCAAACGCACAGTGGTCCACGCTCCCGCCCGCGACTGTTGTTGGCCATACTTGCCTGGGTGCTGTTGGTGCTGGCGGCAACGCGCCCGCAGCTGATCGGCGAGAGTGTGCATCTACCGGTGAGCGGTCGCAGTCTGATGCTGGCGGTGGATATCTCCGGCTCCATGCAGAACGAGGATATGCAAACCCGTGGCCTCCAGCTGAGTCGCCTGAGAGCGGTCAAAAATGTCGCTGGTGATTTCATCGAACAACGCAAAGGTGATCGCATCGGCCTGATCCTGTTTGGCGACGAAGCCTATCTGCAAGCGCCGCTAACCTTTGACCGCAATACCGTGCGCACCCTGTTGAACGAGGCGCAAATCGGTCTGGCCGGTCAGCAAACCGCCATTGGCGATGCCATCGGTCTGGCCATCAAGCGCCTGCGCAAGGAACCCGCCAGCAACCGGGTACTGATCCTGCTCACTGATGGTGCGAACACGGCGGGTAACGTCGATCCACTCAAGGCCGCTGATCTGGCGGCTCGCGAGGATGTGCGCATTTATACCATTGGCATTGGCAGTGGCGAAATGCTGATTCAAACCCCCTTCGGTATGCGCCGCGTGGCGGCAGGTGATCTCGACGAAGACAACCTCAAAGCCATCAGCGAAAAAACCGGCGGGCGTTATTTCCGCGCCCGTGATACCGGCCAACTGGCAAAAATTTACGCGCTGCTGGATCGTATCGAACCGGTTTCCGAAGACAAACAGACCTGGCGACCGATCAATGAACTTTATTTCTGGCCATTGGGTGCAGCGCTGCTGCTCAGTGTGCTGATTGCCCTGGCCGCCATCCTGCGCGGGCGTGCGGCTCTGCGCCCCCGCCGCGAGGCATCGTCCCATGCCTGAGCAATTCCATTTCCTTCAGCCCCAGTGGCTGCTGGCCCTGATTCCGCTGGCATTACTGCTATGGCTATTGCGTCATGCCGCTACAGGCGGCAACCCCTGGAGTCGTATTATTGATGCCCGTCTGCAACCCCTGTTGCTCATGGGGCAAACCCGACGGGTCAGCTATTTACTGTTATGGCTGCTCGGTCTGGGTTGGCTGATCACCACACTGTCGCTGGCTGACCCGGTGTGGGAGAAACAGCCACGGCCGTTATTCCAGACCAATGCAGCGCGGGTCATCGTGCTGGACCTGTCACGCTCCATGCTCAATCGTGACCTCAAACCTTCGCGACTGGCACGGGCACGCTTCAAGATCGAAGACATCCTCACCCGCGACGAAGAAGGCCAGACCGGGCTGGTGGTATTTGCCGGTGATGCCTTCACCGTTACCCCGCTGACCCGCGATGCGGATACGATCAGCGCCCTGCTCAAATCCCTCGACCCGGAACTGATGCCGGTACAGGGCAGCCGCCCTGACCTCGGCCTGCAAAAAGCCGGTGAACTGCTGCAACAGGCAGGCCTGCTCAACGGTCAGGTTCTGCTGTTGGCCGATGGTGTCAGCGGAAACAAGGCCCGCGATGCCGCTGAGGATTTATACAGTAAAGGTTACCGCGTATCGGTGCTCGGTGTCGGCACGGAAAACCCCGAACCACTGACCAATGCGCAAGGGCAACTGCTGCGCACGCAAGGCGGCCAGCCCATCTTGCCACCGCTTGAAACCCATGCGCTTGAGGCCGTTGCCAAGGCCGGTGGCGGACATTACCGCCGTTTCAGCGACAACGATAGTGACATTTCAGCCCTGCTGAGCAGCGACACAACAATGGATACCGAAAACCCCATCAGCAATGACCTGCAAGGACAGGACTGGCAATCACGCGGCCCCTGGCTGGTGGTATTACTGCTACCGCTGGCGGCACTGGCCTTCCGCCGGGGCTGGCTGTTGAGCGTGATATTGGTGGTCGGTGTGTTGTTGCCACCACAGCCGGCCATGGCCATGGGCTGGGACGACCTCTGGCAACGCCCTGATCAACAGGCCAGCAAGGCGCTAGCGGAACAGAACTATGACCGCGCCAGTCAGGTGGCTAAAGACCCTCTGCTGCGCGGCAGCGCCGAATACCGGCGTGGCAATTATGAACAGGCACTGGAAGCCTATTCTCAGGCCAGCGGCACCACCGCCGATTACAACCGGGGCAACGCACTGGCAAAACTCGGGCGCTACGAGGAAGCCATTGCCGCCTATGAGGAAGCGTTGAAATCGGCACCCGAAACAATGGACGACGCACAGGCTAATAAGGCCGC
>WFQM01000016.1 GCA_015487095.1 Gammaproteobacteria bacterium
CCATATTGCCGATATATCGCTATCTGGGCATTGTAAGTTAGTGATTTTTTTGAGGAGTGTTTTGGGCTCTTAGTTCATGTTAGACAGAATCTGTGTGATCTTTATACAAATAAAGCATGCATAGCAAAGCATCCGTTCCCGTTTGTCCGGGGCCGTGGAAAAATTTGTCTTGTTTATGTTATGTCTGAATAAATCAGGGAAAATGTAAAGAACAGACCACGATTAAAATAATATCTTGGGTTTTACAATCCAGTTGCTTTAACAGGGAGTGGTTACCCTTTTACTGCTGCCCACAGTGTGTAACGGGCTCCGTTGCTGGCAGGCGGAGGCAGATATCACCTCGTTCATCGGTGCGTAGAATCTGCCCGCCTGCTGCTGCGAGGCGGCGCAGTGTGTTTGAGGCCGGGTAGCCGCGCAGGTTATCGTGATTGACGGAGATCACGCTGTAAGTTGGCTGCACGGCAGCGAGAAAGGCGGTATCGCTGGCATCAGCAGCACCGTGGTGGCCGACAATGAGTACGTCGGCGGCAAGAGCTTCTTTTTGGCGTAACAGCTGCTGTTCCACCTCCTTGTTGGCATCTCCCATAAGCAGCACGCTACGCTTACCGTGGTGGATGTGGAGTACCAACGAGTGGCGATTAAGATTGGTGTTCACGAAAGTTGCGGGCCATAGAACTTCGATGCGCACATCCCCCCAGGGCAGGGTGTCGCCAGCGGAAAGCCGACGGCGCAGGGGGTCGGTGGACAGGCTTTCATTGACCCAGCGCACCATGTCCGGTGCAATATTGGGGGGAAGTGGTTGCTGGGCATCCAGTACGGGTGTAGCCGGATAAGCCTCACGCAAACGAAAATAGCCACTGGCGTGGTCAGGGTGCAGATGGGTCAGAATGAGTAGATCCAATGACTGTATGCCATTTTCTGTGAGGGCTTGAAGTACTCGTGGTGCCTGCCCCGCATGGCCGGTATCGATAAGAATGCCGTGTTCACCGTGTTGGAGCAGGATAGCCTGCCCTTCGCCGACATCTAATGCGATGAGGCGTAGCTCCTGTGCCGGTGCAAGAGCGCTGAAGCTGATGAGGGCGATGGCGAGAATGAGGAATCGCATCAGCGCCGCCCCAGTTTCGCCAACAGCAGGCCACCCAATACTGACACCAAATTGAAACCCACATCCCGCCAGTCACCCACTCGGTCGGGCAGTGCCCATTGCAATAATTCGTCCAGGCCAGCGGCAGAGATGCCCAGCAGTAACCCTATTCTGCCTGTGAAGGTGCGCCCGGTGACCAGACCAAAGGCACCAAAGACCAGGAAATGCAGACGTTCTTCCACGGCATTCAGGGTCAGAGGCAGGATGCCAAACAGCGCTAATGCCCAGGCCAGGTGCCAGAGACGGCGGTAGCCGTATCGTCGTGCCTGGTCGAGCAAAAAGATGACCACCAATAACAAAGTGGGCACAGCGATGGCCCAGGCCAGAACATCGGTGTTGAGATGTTCCCGACTGAATGCCTGCAAACGGCGACCATAGATGGACAGGAGCGGGATTACACTCAGCAGCAACAGCCAGGTGGCAAACCAGCGTCGGTCAAGCGGTTTAGATAGTGGGTTGCGAATATTCATATAGTGTTTGGATGTATACGCAATGGTTTATGTGCGTACCAATCCAGCCTCCACTTCACCACGTTTTTCTATCCCGACGAGGTTTTCGATTAATACCAATGCAAAATCCATGGCGGTACCGGGACCGCGTGAGGTAATAACATTACCGTCTTTTACTACGGATGCTGATTCCAATGTGACGTTATCAAGATGAAGTGCTTCCAAAGTACCAGGGTAGGCGGAAGCACGCTTGCCGTCGAGCAGCCCGGCACTGGCGAGCACTTTGGGCGCGGCACAAATGGCGGCGGTAAATTTCCCATCGCGGGCCATTTTTTTCAACAGGCTTTGAATGCGTTCATCCCGGTCAAGGTAATCAGCACCGGGCAACCCTCCCGGTAACACCACCATGTCGTATTCTTTTTTTAATGCGTTATCCAGCGTGGTGTCGGGGATAAGTACGACACCACGACTGGCAGTAACGGGTTGCGCATCGAGTCCAGCAGTGGTGACTTCGATGTCTGCACGGCGCAATAAATCAATAATGGTAACGGCTTCCAGTTCTTCACAACTTTGAGCTAATGGGACAAGGACGCTTGCCATGATGTTGACCTCTTCAACGTTCGGTGGAGCAATTGTGATACCGGCAGCAGGATGACGCCCTGTGCGCGGAGTTTGGGTAGTTCTTCTTTCAGTACGGCAATGGTTTCTGGGAAAGGGTGGCCGATGGCCAATGCAGTGCCGTTTTTGCGTGCTTTGTTGATCAGGCGTTGCAAATGAAAACGAATGGTGTCCGGGTTTCTGTCATGGTCTAAAAATACATCACGACGCATATTGGGTATTTGGTTTTCGTTAGCGAGCTGTTGGGCAATGCTGTTTTTGCTGGTATAGCTGTCAACAAAGTAGAGGTTTTTGCGTTTGCTCAATTCGGTCATCAGCCATTGCATGTGACCAGGGTGCTGGGTGAGCAGGCTACCCATGTGGTTGTTGATGCCGACAATGTGTGGAATGGCAGCAAAGTCTAACGTTAACTGTTGCTCAAACTGTCGGGCTGTCATGTGCAAAGTCAGTGCGCCCGGGCCAATTTTGTCATTTTCTATGGGCTGCATGGGCAGGTGCAACATGACTTCTTTGTTGAGCCGGTGGGCAAGCTCAGCCAGTTTGCGGGCGTGGGGGGTATGGGGCAGGAAGGCAAATGTGACCGGGCCGGGCAGCTGCAGAGCACGTTTGTCGCGTTGCTCAAGGTTACCCATGTCATCAATGATGATGCCGATAGCAGGTTGATGGCTATGGGTTGGCTGGTCAGGCGGTGTTGCTGCGAACACCGCCGTATTTGATATCCAGCCGCCCATTATTAACGCCAACACCAAGGCAGGCGCGTGTGTTTTTTTGCCCGTGATTGAGTGCGGTGCCACTATGTTATTCACATATCGGGCAATTCAGTCAGTGCTTAATTTTGTCGCAGGACGATACTCATACCCTTGAGCACGTTGAGCGCTTCAAAAAGCTGGTAGTCTCTTTGGGCTAGCGACAGTTCAGGCTCGTCGTTCTTTTTGCCATCCTTTGTATCATCTTTGCTTTTGTTTTTACCGTTACCGTTATCCAGATGCCCGGAAAGATCGGCTTCTTTGACACGCTCTCCCATGCCTTCCAGCTTGGTGATTTTGAGTGGCTCAAGGATGATGTCCGGTGTCACTCCTTCTGCCTGAATGGAACGACCGGACGGCGTGTAATAACGTGCTGTGGTCAGTTTAAGTGCGGTTTTTTCGTTGAGTGGCAGAATGGTTTGCACCGAGCCTTTGCCGAAGGTGCGCGTGCCGATAATTACCGCGCGTTTGTGATCCTGTAGTGCGCCAGCGACGATTTCGGATGCGGATGCCGAACCACCGTTCACCAATACCACCAATGGTGCGCCATCCAGCACGCGACGGGGTGTGGCATTGAATTTCATTTCAGAATCGGCGATGCGGCCCTGGGTGTAAACGATGAGGCCGGTTTCGAGGAAGGCATCACTGACTTCCACTGCGGCATTTAGCACGCCACCGGGGTTATTACGCAGATCCAGTACCAAGCCGTTAAGTTTGCCATCGTTGTCTTTTTTCAGTTTTTCGATGGCCTCAGTGAGATTTTCACCCGTACGTGACTGGAATTGCGACACGCGCAAATAACCAAAACCATCACCCAGGTCTCGGGCTCGCACACTTTTGACCTTGATGGTGTCGCGAGTAATGGTGATCTTCAGCGGTTTTTCTTCACCTTCGCGGATAATGGTGAGTACGATATCGGTGCCCACCTTGCCACGCATGATCTTTACGGCGTCGTGCAAGGTCATGCCTTTCACAGGCTTTTCATCGAGACGAATCACCAGATCACCGGCTTTCACCCCGGCACGTTGCGCAGGGGTATCATCTATAGGGGAGATAACTTTGACAAAGCCGTCTTCCATGCCCACTTCGATGCCCAAGCCGCCGAATTCACCGGAAGTGCCCACTTGCAGCTCTTTAAAGTGCTCGGGGTCCAGATAACTGGAGTGCGGGTCGAGGCCGGATAACATGCCACGGATAGCATTTTCCAGCAGCGTTTTATCGCTGACTTCTTCCACATAGTCTTTTTTGATACGGGAGAATACTTCAGTGAAGCTGCGCAGCTCATCCAGCGGCAAGGCGCTGGTGGCTTGGCTCGCGTTCTTGTCTGCAAAAACGCCCTGGCCGATAGCCAGAGTGATGCCAAGGATCAAACCGATAGTCAGCACCAGCAAGGTGCGTAAATTTGCATTCATGAATAGCTCCGCAGGTCCGAAAAACGGCCCAAATAAAGAAACACAGTTGTTGTATGGATAGCGCTTACGCCGAAAAATTCAGCCCGATTATGCAGGACTCTGTCTAACTTGTGAATCAGGCAATGTTTTTCCACCTTTTCACGAAGCTGCTGAGACTCTCTTCGGCTTGTTTCGACACCACTTGAGCGGGTTGCTGGGCTTGCCGTTGTGACGAATCTCAAAATACAGGGCAGCGTCTTTGCGTCCGCCACTTTTGCCCACGCTGGCAATGACCTCTCCCGCTTCCACCCAGTCACCCACTTCCTTGAATAAGCTTTGATTGCCACCGTACAAACTCATGTGACCATCGCCATGATGCCGACGAGTCATCCCGCTACGAAGGTCTTCCGCCAACTTCTTGCTGGGAAAAATATGCTCCCAGCTCTAATCTGTCTCTGCATTCGGATACTTGCGCGTCAGGGCATGGGGGAAATAAACCGCGCAACCCAGTACATCAACCCGTTCTGAGTGAATAGAATAGTGGAGATGACGCATCAAATCACGCACGTCCATTAGCAGGTTTTTCCTGGAACTTTAAGTTGACGTGGTGATTCTTGAGGAATTGGGGTTTGGACGGAAATAATAGGTCAGATATGCCTGAATAGTCCATCGGTATCTGAGCACCAGGGCAAATTGACCTGGTTTTTTGTTCAACGCTCAATGTAGCAAGGCAAATGGGCTTGATGCTAACAAGTTATGTTTTCAACGAGTATTTCTTCAAGAGACGATTTTGAATGACGATAACATATATGTTATGTTTGATCGATGAGTTGGAGTATAGAATATTACAGCCCCAGGCTCGAAAAGGAGATACTAAAGCTTCCTGATGGACTTTTGGCACGGTATTTCCATTTAACGGATTTAATGCTTGAATTTGGTTCTAACCTTGGCATGCCTCATACAAAGCCCATAGATGACAGTTTGTTTGAGCTACGAGTCAAAGGTAAAGAAGGGATTGCGCGAGTATTTTATTGCACAAGAGTTGGAAAGCGAATCGTTATGCTGCATGTGTTTATTAAAAAGACACAGAAAATTCCAAAGAAAGAGCTGAAGTTGGCAACTCAGCGAATGAAAGAGGTATTTAATGATGAGTCATAGTCAATTAAAAGAAAAGGCATTAAAGAAGCAATCAGTTCGAAAAGAATACGAGACATTGGAGCCTGAATTTAATCTATTACGAGAAATGCTAAAAGCACGTAATGATGCAGGGCTAAGTCAGGCTGACGTAGCCGAGCGCATGGGAACTAAACCGCCAGCAATTACCCGGCTTGAGTCTTCACTAACAAGTGGTCGCCACTCGCCATCGATTGCTACACTCAAAAAATATGCTGAAGCGGTTGGTTGCCATTTAGAAATTAAGTTTGTTCATTGAAAATCATGGTATAACGAATTAGGTTGGATCGCATGAGGAATGAACCGCGATCTGAACCGGTTTGGAGCCTGGGGCTGTAAATAATTTTGTGTAACTGCGGACTCAGGTTGAAAGAGAGGTCGGGGGTACATTTATTGTCCTTTCTTTCACGAAGCTGCTGAGACTCTCTTCGGCTTGTTTCGACACCACTTGAGCGGGTTGCTGGGCTTGCCGTTGTGACGAATCTCAAAATACAGGGCAGCGTCTTTGCGTCCGCCACTTTTGCCCACGCTGGCAATGACCTCTCCCGCTTC
>WFQM01000017.1 GCA_015487095.1 Gammaproteobacteria bacterium
AAGGGATGTTCCCCAGGAATTGAAATCACCGGGCGATCATCATAGCGGTGTTATTGCTGTAGCTCTGGATGAGCTTCGCGGGACAATTTTTCGCAGGGCAAAAGAAAAAGATCAGTCATATCTGTCTATCTTGACAGAACATCTTTCAAATAATTTATCCTCCAAACACTGGGTTTACCATCCGCGATATCAGAGTTGTCGGCAGAAAGCCCTAGAACAACTGGATGTCAAGATTGCGTTATCACGGGCAAAAAATACCCGGCCTCAATATTTTGGGATTCCTGTTTCCCATCGTCTTAAAATGGATGTTCTGCCACAGAACATCACCGGGCCGCTTGTGACGTTTGAGTGCCTGATGTGTGATGCCCGGTGGCAATGCCGGGAGCCAGGGGGCAGTGTTTGTCCAGAATGTAATGCTCATTTGTGCAGCAGGCAGATAAAAATACCGAAAGAAGATGAGGGTACTGTATAGAAATAACGGCTACCCCGGATAAGTGGTATGTGCCCGGGTGAGGTTGATCATTCTGACGGGTGAGAATTCCGTTCCGGTAAGGCGGGTTGGCTATCGGGTAGCCATCGTCGGACAGGCAAGAGTGATCCTAAATGTTAAATGTGAATTAAGGACGCAGCTTAATGTCATTAAATTAAGCTAAAATTCCTGCTTGGTGTAGGTTGGTGGTGAGCTTGCGAACCCCAACGTTGCCAATGCTGTTGGGGTTCGCAAGCTCACCACCAACCTACGAATTTGTTAACTTAATGATATTGGGACATGGTCGTACTTTGTTCTCGAATGTGAGTTCAGTGCTAAAAATATCCCAAAAAAATAAAATCATTGCTTTGCATTCAGCAGAACAGATCATTTCCCTGCTATGAATCACAGTGTCATAATATCCAATACAAAGACGCAGAGAACGCAAAGCGATTCTTTATCCATTGTTCTCTCACCCTTTGCGCTCTCTGCATCTCCGCGCCTTTGCGTTGGATTTTCATTACCCAGACTCTGCTGCATATGTTGAAAACAGGGCAATTTAGTCCTTAATTCATAGTTTATTTCCAGTATGCTGAAGTCGCTGCGGATGATATCCGGTGCAGCAATACAAAAGGTTCGCTTGCTATCTGTGTGGCTACTGTCAGATTGTTGCGATGTTCTTCCCGCAGAGCCTCATTGGTGACTGTGTCGGGGAGCACAATGCGTGCTATTTTACGTTCCACTGGCGCTTTGGATGTGCTCGGGTTGCCTAGTTGCTCGCAGATGGCAACGGGTTTCCTCTTGCGTACCCGTTTGGCAGGACAGCAGTCGGTCGCGTGCCAGGGAATGCCGCAGGGTTTCCTGAGTGTAGGGTGAAGTTTATTGAAATGGGTGTCCGGGTTTTTCTGGGGGAAATTATTGTGAACGTTGAGATGAAAAAAAGGAACGTTGGCAGGAAACGGGGTGTTTATTGGCTGGGAATAAGCCTGTTGTTGTTGACTGCTTGTGCGAGTGAGCCGAAGGTGGTAGTTGATGCCATCGAAGTGCAGCAGCAATTCAAGGGCAAAACCGTTGCCCAGGCGCTGAAAGAGACAGAAGCTACCATGGTGCGCGCCGAGCAGGATGAGCTGGCTTTTTATTCCCCCGGTTTTTTTGCTGTTGCGCAAAAGGCGTTGGATGAAGCACGATTTCTGATACTGGAGCCCAAAGAAGCCACCCTGAAGACATCGTTGGATGCACAAATCTTCAGCAAACTGCTATTGGCTGATAAAAGCCTGGCACAGGCTGTTGCCACTAAGCCGGAAGTACAACAACGTTTGGGCGAGATTTTGAAAGTACGTGATTCTCTCGTTGCTAAGGGTATTGATCAATCTGTTGCGGATGAATACGACGACGTGCTGAATGAATTGTCGGGCTTGTTTCGGCGTATTGAGCGAAAGGAACTGGATGGATTCGAGAGAGCCAGTATCATCACCCTTCACCAGTTTCAGCGGCTGGAATCACAATCCGTCAAAGCAGCGAAACTGGATCAGGTTATTGCCGTACTGGAGCAGGCGGAAGCCATGGGGGCTAGGGGTGCCGCACCCAAGAGTTATCAAAAAACCCGGCAGACATTGGAAAATGCCCAAGCTGTTATTGAACGAGACCCGAATGACCAGATTGCCATTGAAAACGCGGTAAAGCGTTTTGCGTTTGAAGCCAATCATCTAGTGCATATTACGCAAGCCGTAAAAGAATTGCGGGCGCTGAACGATACAGCGATGGAAAATATTTTGCTTGCCGCTGAATCACGTTTGCTGGCCATTGCCGATGCCCTGGGGCAACCTGATCCAAGACAAACAAATTTACGAGAGCAAACAGAAATGCTGGTCAATGCAGCGGCCAGACTGGTTGCTGATAAAACGGGACAAAGCACAAAATTACGCACTCGACCGGTTAATAAAAATGAACTTGAGGAAGCCTATTTGCACAACGCACAACTGCAAGCACAGTTGCGGGGTATGCAGACAAAAAATGCGCAGCTTAAAAGAGACGAAAAACCATTGAAGCGACGTATTGACGAATTGGAGCGGGTAGTGCTTCAGTTGAATAATGAAAAGACAGTGTTGGAGGAGGAGTTAGCGAAGATGACAGCACCTCCAGCCGGTGGGGTAGAGATCATACCGATTAAGTAAGGAAAACAGTATGGCCTTAATGTTTGGTACGTAGGTTGGGGTGAATGTTTTTTATGAACCCCAACGTGCCAGGGTAACAAGCTGTCTCCAAAACTATGTTTAAACCACTTCAGCCTGGCCCAGGCTATAAAATCTAACGCAAAGGCGCAAAGATATGTTTTTTACCTGTTATTCTTCGAACCTTTGTCTTGGGTTTTAGTCGTCTTGATCGCCATGTTGTGAGTCATGTATGATCTTTCCATCATGAACCGTAACCACTCTTTGAGCATATGAAGCAATAGAAGCGTCATGCGTTACAATAATCAACGTTTTTCCCTTCTGGTGTAACTGGCAAAACATGTCCATAATATTTTTCCCGGTTTTGCTGTCCAGGTTTCCTGTGGGTTCGTCTGCGATGATGATATTCGGATCATTGGCTAAAGCCCGGGCAATAGCAACGCGCTGACGCTCTCCCCCGGAGAGTTTATTGGGCAAATGGGAGGCACGATCAATTAAGCCGACTTGTTCTAGCAGTTGAAAAGCATTTTCCTTCCTTTTTTGTCGGGGAAGTTTTGCATACGCCATCGGTAATGCGACATTTCGCCATGCATTTAAGCGTGGAAGCAGGTTGAAATTTTGAAATACAAAACCTATTTCACGTAGCCGAAGATTGGCCAGTTCGGTTTGTGTTAATGCTTTTACATCCTGTGATAAGAATGTCATGTGACCCGTCGTCGGTTTATCCAAAAAACCGATGATGTTCATTAATGTTGATTTTCCTGAGCCCGATTTCCCCATGATGGCAACAAATTCACCTTGTGATATGGAAAGGCTTGCATCTTCCAACGCATGCAGTTTTGGCGGGTAGACTTTGCTTATGTTTTCTAATTTAATCATCGTAAATTAAGCAATAAGTAGAGTTTGGGTCTGCAGAAATTTATTCATAGCGTAAAGCTTCTACAGGAGAGAGTTTAGAGGCATAAGCTGCCGGGTAAAGTGAGAAGAAAAGCCCGACGCCAGAAGAGAATGCCAACGCAACGATAATGGCTGACCAGGATATTTTTACGGGGATTTCCATCAGCTCGGCGACCACTTGTGCACAGACAATACCAAAAACAGTACCAACCACGCCACCCAGAACACACAGCATGACGCCTTCCAATAAGAACTGATGCAGAATACTTGCATCGGTGGCACCAATAGCTTTTCTTATTCCGATTTCTTTGGTTCTTTCTTTTACAGTGACTAACATGATATTCATTATGCCTATTCCACCAACAAATAATGACAAGCTGGCAACACCCGTAATAATCAGTGTTGTTTGCATAATGATCGCTTTTTCGCCTTTTAGCAGGTCGGTCATACCTTTGACCCAGTTTTTGCTTGTTTCACCATAGATCTGCTGAAGCACAGACTCAACTTCCCCAATGCTTTTTTCGACCGCATAGTCTTTATCAATGGTCAAATAAACGGTATCCAGAAACAGATAGGGCCACTCTTTTTTCATCACTGTGTATGGTATGTAGGCTTGTTCAGGTTTTGCATTATTTTGCAATGGCGGTAGATCATTAACGATACCAATGACTTTATATCTTCGACCATCAATAACGATATTCTGATTAAGGATGTTCTGCCCATTAGCTGACAGGCGTTTTGCGGCTGATTTGCTCAGTACACAAACCCGTTTTTTATGTTTTTCCTCGAAGACTGAAAAGTAGCGTCCGGAAAGAACTTCAAGATTTCGAACAATTTGATAGCTGGGATATGTGCCATTGATAAAAAACTTAATGGACTTGCTTTGGTATTTAAAACGGCTGTTTATGCGCAAAACAGGGGAGATCGCTTCAATAGCCGGAACTTTCTTTTCCAATGTTGCAATTGCCTTTAAATCGACAAATGTTGGCATTCCAGCCAGTATTTTCCCGTCATCAAATTCAGAGTTTTGCAACGTAATGGCGAGAAGATTTGCCCCCATCATTTTGATTTTATTCTGGATGACTTCCCGGTTTCCTTCTCCAATGGCAATGACGACAATGACTGCGGCAATACCGACGACGATACCAATTGTTGTCAAAAAACTGCGTAACGGGTTGGCAACAATATTCCATAAGGCAATTATTACCGCTTCCATAAAAACTCTCGCTGCGTTCTCATCTATGTTAGATCGTTATCGCATTAATCCGAGGGGATCTCTGGAAAGGCCGCAAAATCCCCCTCGACGTCATTGAAATCCGGAAAGTCTTCCGGGTTGATAATGTTAATAGAAAATGATGAGTCATTGCCTTTAACAGGTTGTCCGCTTATATCACCCTGGTTATTAAAGGCATCCCCAAATTCTTTGAACATACCATTTTCACCGGCAGTGAAAAACTCCGAATCATCAGGTATTGTAAAATTCTGGTCGGGGGAGGGCTTTGCTACAGCAACAATTCTACTGCCATTCTTTATGCCAATATTTCCTGTCGTAATCACTCTTTCTTCCATACCGATCCCATGTACAATTTCGACATATTCCGTATCACTTAAACCGGTTTTCACATATATTTTTTCAGCAACTCCCTGGTTATTGTTATACAC
>WFQM01000018.1 GCA_015487095.1 Gammaproteobacteria bacterium
ACCCTGCTTTATGCGCCTACTTTTTATCCCAGTTCCATTGAAGGCATGTCCGATAACTGGCCCGCAGAATTCGCGAACTACAATTTACTGGTAAAACCACATTTTTTCACCTACACCAAGAGTCGCTACAAAGCACAGCGACGCAAACTGGAAATCTGGCGCAGTGCCCATAACGTATTTATTGCCGATGTCAGCGATTACAATTTGCTGCCCTTCATGGCCAGCGCTGACTTGCTGATCAGTGATGCTTCCACGGCCCTGTTTGAGTTCGCCGCGCTGAACAAACCCGTGGTCTGGTGTGAATTTCTCACATTACGCTGGAGCTATCGTGGACCATTCCGGTATCGCTATACCCGGCGCATGGATCAGGACATCCTGCGTTACGCCGATATTGCTGTGCATGCCCAACGTTACCGTGATCTGCTATCGCACGTACAATCCGAACTTGCCGATCCAAGCCAACACCAGCGACAACGCCAAAGCTATACCCGGGAGCTGATGGGTGTTACTGACGGGCAAGTATCACAACGTATTGTGGATTACCTGCTGGATGGCAAATGCCCTGATACCATTCGGTAATTACACCTTCTTTAGTTTGCACCCAGGCAACGAACTGGTGATAATGGCCCCCTTTTTTTGCCGCAGCTAAGCAATATCAGCTCATCACTCAGCAGCTGGTGAACACCTTGCCGGAGTAGTAAATGAACAAAATCAAAGTGGCCATCGTCGGCATCGGGAATTGTGCCAGCTCATTAGTGCAAGGGATAGAATATTACCGTGGCAAAACAGAGGGCGATGCCACCGGATTGATGTACTGGGACATTGGTGGCTATACACCCGCAGATATGGAAATTGTCGCCGCTTTCGACGTGGATACCCGTAAAGTGGGTAAAGACGTTGCCGAAGCCATTTTTGCACCACCCAACTGCACCACTGTTTTTTGTGAAAATATTCCCACCACCGGTACCATCGTGCAAATGGGCTGCATATTGGATGGTGTCGCCGACCACATGGGCGAGCATCCCGAGGCCAACACTTTTGTACTCTCTGAGGCACCCGAGCCCAACCAGCAGGATATCATTGGTATCCTCAAACAGTCCGGTGCTGAAGTGCTGATGAGCTACCTGCCGGTAGGCTCCGAAGACGCTGCGCGCTTTTATGCCGAGTGCGCACTACAGGCCGGCGTCGCGCTGGTAAACAACATGCCTGTATTTATCGTCAGCGATCCCGTCTGGGCCAAACGTTTTGAAGAAAAAAACATCCCCATTATCGGTGACGACATCAAGGCACAGCTAGGTGCCACTATCACCCACCGCACCCTCACCGACCTGTTCGAGAAACGCGGCGTAACCATCGATCACATGTATCAGATCAATACCGGCGGCAATACCGATTTTTTAAACATGCTCAACCGCTCCCGGCTGGCATCCAAAAAGACTTCCAAGACCGAGGCCGTACACTCAGTGATGAGCGAGCGGCTGGACGATGACGACATCCACGTCGGCCCCAGCGATTACATTCCCTGGCTGAAAGACAACAAGGTATGCTTCCTGCGCATGGAAGGTCGGCTGTTCGGCGATGTGCCCATGAACATGGAAATCCGCCTGTCCGTGGAAGACTCACCCAACTCTGCCGGTGTTGCCATCGACGCCATTCGTTGCTGCAAACTGGCACTGGACCGTGGACAAGGTGGCATCTTACACTCACCTTCCGCCTATCTGATGAAACACCCGCCAGTGCAATACACCGATGACCAAGCCTACCAAATGGTCAAAGCCTTCGTCGCTGGCGAACGTGACACCTGAGCCCGCTGACACAAACCACCATATGACTCCTTGCACTGACACTTGCCTGATTATCGCCGCAGGCATGGGCACCCGCATGGCCCACCGCAGCGACTCCAAACCACTGCTGGAAGTGGAAGGTTATGCACTGATCGAGCGTGTGATCATGACCGCCAGTGACGCCGGACTGACCCGCTTTGTAGTGGTCACCGGCCATCATGGTGAACGCTTGCAAACTTTCCTGCGCGAAGTCGCCATTACCGTCGGTGTCAACATTCAGTTTATACAAAACGATGACTGGACCCGCGCCAATGGCCTGTCCGTGTACAGCGCACATCTGCAACTCAACAAGCCATTCTTCCTGCTCATGTCAGACCACCTTTTCGACCCGAAAATAGTCCGCACCATGAATCAGAACGCCCCCCCGGCAGGCGGCTTATTGCTAGGTGTGGATCGCAACCTGGACAACCCCCTCATCGACCTCGATGATGTCACCAAAGTCCATAGTGAGCACGGCCACATTCGTCACATTGGTAAGCAGCTCACCCAATACGATGCCTACGACACCGGTATTTTTCTCTGCACCCCTGGCCTGTTTGGCGCATTGAAAAGCAGCATGGAACAAGGCGACGACTCCCTCTCCGGTGGCGTATACCGACTGGCTGAAAAAAACCTGGCGCATGTGCATGATATCGAAGGCCGCTTCTGGCTGGACGTGGATGACGAAGTCGCATTCCACAAAGCCACTGCTGTTTTGCAGGCTGCCAACAACACCCCAGACAACGTTGTCGCCGAAACCGCCACCGCAACCTGATGACAAATTGTGACCTGACGAAAGAACTCCACCAAACATGGTTCCTGCCTATTACCTACTCAAACTTCCATACACCCTAGCCTGGCATATTAAACACCGGCTGGGGAAAACCGAAGATGTGGTGTTATATTGCGCCAATACTCTGGATTATCAAATCTTCTCACCCATCCAGAAATACCTGAAACCGCTACCCGTGGTGGCCAAAAACCGTAAAGTCCAACAGGAACTAGTCAGTATAGGTGTAACCGCCTCACGTCTTCCCAGCTTTCCTGAAGGAGTGATCATGTGTCGTCAGGCAGCCTACCGCTTTCCTGCAACAAGCATCAAAAAAATAGGCCTGCGTCATGGCGCATATCATTTCAAGCCCTTTGCCAACCCGGACAGTTACAACCTGCTGGATCGGTTTTTCATGACCAGCAGCACCGAAGTAAAACAAGCAGAGAATGCAGGCATTCACTGCGGTGTGGCCATTGGCTACCCCAAACTGGACCCAGCCTTTGATGGCAGCATTGACGCAAACACATTGGCTGTAACTCGTCAGAACCTCAAGCTCGACGCCAACAAAAAAACCATTTTGTTTACCGCCACCTGGGATAAATCCGGGCTTTCCGCCATCAGCCAATGGGCCCACAAACTTACGCCACTGGCACAACGCTATAATGTGCTGGTTACCGTACACCCCTGGACCGCCACCGAACACATCGACAACATTCGTAACACACCCGGCGTGCATTACCTGGGCAGCCACGACATTCTTCCTCACATCATGATTGCTGATGTCTGCATTGGTGATGCCAGCTCCATTCTTGCTGAATGCTGTGCATTGGACAAACCCATGATCACCTTCAAAATGCCGGAAGGGAAACGTACCGTGCCCCATGTACATAAAATGATCCGCAACTTCAGCCTGCAAATCGAGCATGTCAATGCACTCGATGAAGCTATCCAGCAATGCCTCGCCACCCCTGACGCCAAACAAAGCCAGCGCGCCGAAGCCAATCACATTATGTTTGATCAACTGGACGGCCTCGCTGGCAAACGTGCCGCCGACGAAATCATCACGCTTTTTCCACAACTGAAACTTAACTGATGCGCTATCTGTTTTTTGTCAGCAAACTCTACGGCTACTCCATTGCCCGGCCAGTGCAAGCCGCCATTCGTGCGCGAGGAGACGAAGCAGCCTGGTTTGTTCACGGCGTCAGTGATGAACACCTACACGATGATGAGCAACAACTAAAGACAGCCAAAGCAGTAATGGACTACCAACCTGACGCCGTATTCGTTACCAGCAACTGGGTACCCTATTTTTTCCCCGGAGCTAAAGTACAACTGTTTCATGGCTTCAACGCCGAAAAACGTGATGAACAGGTAGGACACTTTCGCATTCGCGGCGACTTTGACCTGTACTGCACACAAGGACCCAGCACCACACCCAAATTTCAACAACTGGCACAACAACACGGTTATTTCCGAGCCGTAGAGACTGGCTGGCCCAAAATTGACCCACTGTTTCAAACCGATGAACAAAGCGGCCTGCGCGAACAATTGGGCATCAAAAAACCCATAGTGCTTTACACCTCCACCTTCAGTCGCCGACTCACCGCCGCACCGCGACTGCACGATGCTATCGCACAACTGGCCAACGAAGGTCGCTGGCACTGGCTGGTAAACCTGCATCCCAAAATGCCTTCTGCCATTGTGGACAGCTACAAGGCATTAGAGGGAGAAAGTCTCAGCTTTATGGATACCGACAACATTATTCCCTTGCTCAAAGCTGCGGATGTAATGGTCTCCGATACCTCATCTGTCGTTTTTGAATTTATGTTACAAGACAAACCCGTAATCACTTGTCGCCACCGCAATCCAGGGCCACATTTATTAAACATCCAAGAAGCCGATGAACTGGAAAGTACTATTGACACCGCACTCACTCTATCGCCGGAATCGGAATTGATGTCTGAAATGCATAAATACGCAGATTGGTTACACCCTTATCGCGACGGACACTCCAGCGAACGGGTACTGGATGCTACAGAAGCATTTTTGAAAAATGATTACGGCAAACTAAAACACAAACCACTGAATTTCGGGCGACGAATTTCAACACGAAAAAAACTAGGGTACTGGCACTGGTAAAAAGCAAAAAAAAGAGGTCGCATTTTCAAGCCGTCAGGTTCTTCTCCCTTAAAATTATTGTTTTATTCATTAAAAACTAAATTAACAAATTTATGTGCTAATGGCGATACTATAACAACAGCGGGAAATGCAATCATGAAAGAAAATAACCAAGTGCTTAACCATATGCCAGCAATAGCACTTACAAGACCAATGTTAAAAATACTAATAAAAAACGACATAATACACGGCATAAACAATGACATAAATAATGAAAACACTAGCCTATAATATTTACGGTCAATCATTTACATATCCAGCATCCCCAATAATTAACAACCGTATTCATGGTTACTTAGCACTCTGATGAAATTCAATCACATTTAAATCTTGATCTCGAATAAACAGCATTACCGCACCATCAGGTAATGTTACCGGGCCTTCAGTGATATTTATGCCTAATTCATTTATCTTAGCTTCGATCACATGAATATCAGTTACATCTAATGCCATGTGGGTATATCCTGGATGTCTTTCTGTAACATCCATTAAAATATTATTAGTTATTCCAGAATCAGCATTCAGGATAAAATTAATATTCACTCCTGATGCATGCTCCATAATTGCCACGGGCTCTGGCCCTACTGGCCCAACAATAAATTTAAATCCTAATTGTTGATAGAATTTCCTTGCAGCATCAAGGTTTGAGACCCTTATACCAATATGATTTATTCCGATAATTTCTTTCATAACATCCTCTTTCAAAAATTAAACTTTATCAGGACAATCTAAACTGTTAGCAGAAAGTGCTACATCTCCTGCAATTATTAGTCCTGCACTCAACATGAACGTGACGCAATCAAATACATCACTTTGATGCTTATTCAACAATAATCGATTCCAAGTTTTTCTTGTTATCCGGCTTCTCATTACCTAACCCAGGACATAAAATACCCCAAAAAATAGCGCGTTATACGCGACATATTTTCTCAGAGAAGTGAAATATCAATTCATGATTGAGGAATTCGCTAGATGATTATCAGACTCGATTGATATTAAAGAATATTGAAAAATTAACTGTTTGCGAAGCAGCGCCGGAAGCACGAGGAGGGAGTTAAAAACCTGAAAATTATCGAAAATCAATCGACCCCATCGATTCGGTAGCTGTTTTAATGCTCAAACATTTCCTGTAAACAAGAACAAAGTTTCACCTGTGTTTTAGCGCTAATTGTTCCCAGCCATTTTACTAACCTAGATTTATCTACGACCCTAATTTGATCAAGTAAGACTAGTCCACTTTTACCCTTGAACCTGCACTTAATTCGACAAGGAAATTCAAAGCCCTTTGTTGTCATTGGAGCCATGAGCACCGTAGACAACGCTGACATTTCATTTGGAGATATCACAACGCAGGGGCGTGTTTTATTGATTTCTCGCCCCTTCGTAGGATTGAGATCAACGAGCCAGACATCAAACCGCTTTACCATCACCATTCTAGCTCATCATCCGAAGTCAACGGGGCATCAAGCCACTCACTATCGAGAACTTCTTGCCCTTGAGCCGCAATAACTCCCTCTATTGCTTCTTTCCAGCCATCTCGAGCTTCTTTTTCAGGCGTAATTAGCAACCCCTCGCTAACCAATTGTAATTTAAGTTCTTTTCCTTCCAAACGAGCCTGTTCGACCAAAGGCTTAGGGATTCGAATACCTTGAGAATTTCCAATTTTAACTAAATGAGCCATTTTCACATCCTCTTCTGCTCTCGCAACATCCGTAACTATAATGTAATTACGTCAAATATTCCAGAAACTAGAAGTATTGCAAAAAATTCGTGATCGTTAACGAGAATGTAGGAAAACTCTTTAGATCAATCGGCCCCATCGATTTTGATCTAACCTAACTCGTTAAACCGCATTTATCTGTAGCCTTTCTACTTCACGAAGATCTACATTTTTCTTTGCATGCCATAAATTATAAGCATCCTGCATCGACAACCAGCTTTCTGGTAAACGCCCCAGTGTTTTAGAAAGCCTCAATGCCATTTTCGGAGAAATGTTATTTTCACCTTTTATAAGGCGATTAAAAGTGGACGGAGAAACTTTCAACTTTTCTGCGACTTTGCGAGAACTAATATCAAAAGAAGATAGATATACTTCTTTAATAAACTCGCCTGGGTGAGGTGGATTGTACATGGTCATTAGTGGTAATCCTCATAATTAACTATATGGGAATTTCCATTGCCAAACTCAGAAAGGAAAGGGGTCAAAG
>WFQM01000019.1 GCA_015487095.1 Gammaproteobacteria bacterium
CGGCCACTATATATCCAACAACAGCTCTTTTTCATCCATTAATTATGGTTACAAAAAACTGGGTGATTTGATAAGAGCCAGTGAATTGTTTGAGGTGGAAATGAAAAATGATGGAAAAGCCATGTGTATCAAGGATGTGCGTAAATAAATTTACAGTTAATGGGGTGAGTTAGCGCAGCACCCGGCATTATCCTTCGCGCGACACTCTTCTGATACACCCAATAAAAAACACCGCCCCTGTAAACAGGTGCGGTGTTTTTTTATGATCACCCCAAATGTGTAAGGAACGTGCACGTTCCTGGCTTCTCAATAACCCGTGGCAGAGATTAAATCGGCTTCTGTGTACCAGCCAAGAGAGTCATTGCTTGATATTGCATGATTTCATTATCTTTTATTGCAACCGCGATAGCTGACCAGTCTCCATCAGTGCAATGTCAAGCAATGACCCGTTTTGGAAGAAATCAACAAAAATATGGACAAGATATTACCAGAAATAAACATGATGCCAAGAGATGGACCTGCGATTATATGTACAAATATAGCAGTGGTTTATGGTGTGAATTTTTGGCCGACGAAGACCGGGAGCTGTATCAAGTCGTAGTAAAACGTGTTTCATCACCGATTGTGCCCGTTGGCTGGAGCAGGGACGAACAGCCAGTGACATAGACTTGTAGTTTGATTTTGTAATACCCCACATCGCTGAAATTTGGATACCGTGCAACGTGATTACATTGTGGGATTTTTGGTTGTTAGGATCGCTCGAACAATAACTGTCTCATTGGTGAACTGTCTCGGTTTTTTTGAGCGTGTACAAGACTCTGGTGGAACCGCTACGCTTGTTCCACCCTGGCTGCATACATCACTGAAGTTGACGTATTCATCATCCGGGTCGGAAATATGTCAGGATCAGGGGAGTGATTTGTTTGTTCCGTCTCCTCAAACACAAGCTAAAACCGTAGGGGGGAACAAGCGTAGCGGTTCCACCAAAAGGTCAAGGGAAGAACATCAGTCCTTTCAACCTGTATTACTCTCGACCCAACCAAAAAACGACAGTTATTGGTCGAGCGATCCTTACTTGAGCAGAGTTTACAGAAGACAAATAGTGAACTCTCAATCCTGAGCATCCGCCAGGGAAATTATTATGCGCATGTTTCCAGATGATCACATTGCCGGGCACCAATGTCTGTGCATGTTGTCATTGTGTTTGAAGAAAAAGAGCAAGAATGGATAAGCCGCATAGTTTGCGTATTTTTGAATCACTGATAACATATAAATAATATGGAAATAGAGGCGTTGTAAGTGATATGCAATTTATAGTAATTCGCCGCATCTTTGCATAATGCGAGTTTAACAATACATTGGTAGAGCCATGTTAAACAGCGTTAACGAATCTGAATTTCTGCGAGATAAAAAACGAGCAAATAAAAGCTAATGGTCCGAATGAGAGTTGATCCTGTATTTTAGTCAATGAGGATAGCGCTGTATTTATCAATTAGTAAAACATTATTTCATTTACATAAATGGAGCTTAAGTAATGAAAAAGATAGTTTTTTTGTAACGGGAGTGCTTTCCATCGGTCTGGCACCAGCTTTACCTTGATCAATCTGTATCATGTTTAGCAACAGCAGCTGATGATCGCCTTTATCCACTTACATCGTTTTCCGGTAGTGCGTCGGTGGACTTTGATGGTGGGCCAGATATCGATACCTGTTCATCCTTCTCTGGTATCTATCTTACCAAACACAATGCCGATGATAGCTGCCAGAGCTAATAGCGTTGCAGTGGATGTGTCAGGTAACATTTATATTACTGACCGTTTCTTTTCGATTATGGATTTTTACCATTAATGATGAACAGGTGGCAGTAGTGTTGGAAAAATATGAGTTTCTTTAGAAATTTTTTTGAAACATATGAAGAGACAGATTTCGCTCCTCATTCCCTGATTTACAAATTATCTATTTTTAGTCGACCTAAAAAGGAGAGCACAATGGAACAAATGGATTCTGCAATACTTCCCTGCAAAACCAAACTTGTTTTGCCCTTTAAATTCAATATTTTACCCAAAATTTTTCGATGTATTTTTGTGATTTTATTATTTTTAATCAGTGTGCCGGCCTGGGCAGTTGATTACGGCCTGGTTTATAGCGAGACTGCGAACCGGGCCGGTAGTATAAACTTATCCAGCGTAGAGGTAGGCGGTGATATTTATGTACGTCTGGAACCTGTAACAAATGATATTGAGCAAGTGCGTTTCTATCTTGATGGTTCGGCCAGCCCGTATAAGACTGAAAATGTAGCCCCCTATGATTTGCGAGGCGGATCACTTTCCAGTGCAAAGCCTTTTGACACGACTGGTTTGGTGGATGGTGTACACAGCCTTCGAACCGAAATTGATCTGGGAAGTGGAGCCCCGTTGAACTTTGATACCTCGTTCACTATTACCAATGGTGGAATGTTGAATCAGGCACCAGTGCTTGATCCGATTGCTGACCAAAATGTGCAGGCAGACGGAGACTTGACATTTATACTGTCAGCCAACGATTCCGATAACGATGCGCTGACATTTTTCAGCAATTCACTGCCTGCGTTTGTCGTACTTAATGATTCAGGCAATGGTTCGTCAACCTTGACATTCAATCCGTTGAGCAGTGATGTGGGCAGTTATCAGGTTACGATCTCTGTAAGCGATGGTGAACTTGGTGACAATAATACTTTTACCGTTGTGGTTGAAGAAAACGCTACTATTACTTACAACCTGGTTTACAGCAACACACCGAATCGAGCCGATAGCATTGTTTTATCCAGCATGACGGTGGGTGATGACATCTATGTACATCTGGAATCTGAAGCAGCAGCGGACATTGAACAGGTACGCTTCTATCTGGATGGTTCGGGCAGTGCGTATAAAGTTGAGAATATAGCTCCCTATGATTTAGAAGGAGGATCGCTCTCCAGTGCCAGGCCTTTTGACACGACTGATTTAGTCGATGGTGTACACAGCCTTCGGACCGAAGTTGATCTGGGAGACGGGAATCAGCTGAGTTTTGATACCCAATTTGTTGTTGCCAACAATGAGGCGGAGCCATCAGAGCCTTCCTTGCCATCAGCCCCTTCCTCACTTGGTTTGGTCAGCACAACTCAGTTTAGTGTGACATTTAACTGGGTCGCACCCGCCGACAACGTTCCGACCACTAGTTACCGAATCTATCGAGATGATGTCGAACTTACGAATACAGCCTTACTCAGTTATACGGATTCCAGCTTAACGGCCTCGACGCAGTATCAATATTCAGTATCCGCTTTTGATGATGCCGGAAACGAGAGCGTGAAAAGCCAGCCTTTGGTGGTGACAACGGCAGCAGTGACCGTGGGCGCATGTGGCGCACAAAATGGCACAGCGATAGCAATACCGTTCAATTTTGTGACACCAGTTGACGTCGGTAAATACATTACTCTGGCAGCAACTTCTGCACAGGTTGAATACAACAGGCATAGCGTAAATGATGCCCCCGATATAAATTGGTCTCGCCGTTATAAAGACTATAAATACGGTGATGGCGGGGCAGCTATCAATGTATGGAGATTAGATAGTGTACCTCCAAATGGCACTTTATATGAGGGAGTGACTGCACTGAGTATTGATGATGTCATTAGTGATCCTGATGATCTGTTTTATGTGCCGGATACCGGTTTTTCTGGTGACGATTCATTTAGCTATTGCGTTGTTGATACAACAGGTCAATCAAATATTGCGACTGTTGCTATTCAGGTGGTGAATGCCAGCCAATACCCCATGCCTTACGGTATTCCCGACCCAGGTTTTGGTATTGACGAGACAGCCCCTGCCGATCCCTCAGAATGGCCCGGCGCCGAACGAGCAGGCTTTTATTACATTGATTCCGATCATGCTCAATGTAACGATACCAACAATAGTTACGGTTTTCCCAATGTGCCTCGTTGTTCTATCCCCGGCTCCGGTGCATCGGTGGTTGCGGGTGGGAAAATGGTATTGGCACCTTCAGTTTTGCCTTATCCGCTGAGAAATAGTAGTTGGCATCTCATCAATTTTGAAGGAACGCAGCAAAACCCCAGCTGGTTGGTAGGTCATGACCTGGGGCCAGCGAAGCCTGTAATTGTTCCGCATCCTGATAAAGAAAACACAAATGTGGCATTACGCATTACGGGTGAATATTTGCGAATCTCCGGAGTTGTATTTGATGGATTACGCCTTAATCATCGTGGTGGTGGCGCAGATGAAGTCGTCGTTCGCCATTCTGAGTTCAAAAACTATTATTCTACGGGAGGGGGTGGCACTACGGTTGGTTTATCAACTGAAGGGAATGGTGTGTTGGCATTCAATGTCTATGCTCATGATAACGGAGTGGTTGAATCTGACGGCCTGTCAGTGGAACGGGATATTCATGCCTTTGTAGGTTCGAACCAAACAGGATATTGGTTGCTTGATATTCGTTGTGATGAAAATGCAGGTGATTGTGTTCAGTTGACGAATAATAATACAACCGAAAATGTCTATGTCGGACGCATGGTGGCTCACAGTGAAGGTGAAAATTGCATCGACATCAAAGACTATAACCGGGTCGTGGTCAGTGAATCTGATTGCTGGGATCTACGCCAGGTACAATATGGTAACAGTGGTGGCAATGCGCAAAATTTTTACGTCAATGATGAAGGAGTACAACAAAACTACGTCTATTTTCTTAATAACCGTTCCTGGGACACAGGAGGAGCAAACTACGCCGCATCGAATATAGGTGGACGAGTTTATTTTATTGGTAATCTGTCCTTCGCCAGTCCTTCCGCAAGAGGCTTCTACTCAGGAGGGGGAAGTGGATCACGTCATATCTATTTTAATACTTTTGTCGATAGTGAGGTGGGGATTTATCATTTTGGCAATGGGGCTGCTCTGGATCGCTATTTTGCCGGGAATATCGTGGATGGCGCATTGCTTTATCAAACCAGGTTGCAATCAGTAACAACGGTAATTAATGTTCTTGATTACAATTTCTATAGTGACCTGGGTAATTTCGCCAGTGGCGGGAGCACTCCGACAGTACATAATGGACTGGCTGCCTTTAATACTGCTACCGGACTTGAGGAAAATAGTATTGAGGGAGTCGACCCTGGGTTTACTGGTGCAGCAATATATGATTTTTCCCTGACTGCCGGGTCGAATTTACGCGGTGTTGTCCCTTCCGGGGTTATTTCATCACTGCCGTTATTGATTGATCTATCCAATGATCTTTCAGTAACTTTCAAAGATCGTGCAGGAACGGTTCGGCCTCAAGGTTCAGATTATGATGCGGGGGCGTTGAGTTATTCGCCATAGTTCCTGGTACCACCATGGGGCGCAATGCTCGTTAGATATTGCACCCCATGGTAACTTTGGCTTTTTCGTATAACTCTGCGCTTTTTTTAAATATGCATGAGTAATTTTTCTCAGTTTCAAATATCAGGAACACCGTCCCTGCAAACAGGCGCGGTGTTTTTTTTAGCACGCTAAAAACAGGACTTTTAATTAAAAGCCGGCCCTGGTTTTGCGCCGGCCTTTTTCAGGATGGTGGCCAGCGGACAAAACCCGGTAAACGCAGCCTGAAACATATTGGCTCCCACAAAGGCGGTCAGCCATAGCCAGTTGACGGAATGTAATTGTGACAGAGCCAGACTGCCCATGATGACAATGCCCGCAAAGGCGAAAACAATTTTATCGATGCTCATAATAAACTCCGGTTGGTGGTTGATTTTATATTCATATATTAGCAAATTCTAATGTATTTGACGATGCCAGCAGGAAATTTTTTTCCAGAGTGTGGAATGGGGGGTAGTCAAAGATTATTGGTTGCTTGCCGATAGTGGAAGGAGACTTCCCCTGTCTTTGTGATGTGGGTGACTATAATTCATAACTTGTTGTATTTATTGTAAATAATGAAGCCAGTCGAAAATAAAAATACACAAGCGTGTAACGAAG
>WFQM01000020.1 GCA_015487095.1 Gammaproteobacteria bacterium
GAACTGACACCCGCCCTGCGCGGTATGGGTTTACCGGAGCCATCAGATAATGCCTGCCATTTTTGCGCATTCTGAACGACAAAAAACGGGCTTTCATTGAGTTGCAAATAGGGATTCAACGGATTGGTGTTGAGATTTTTAACCAGCATCGCATGCTTTAACTGAAGCAACACCTTAATGACCCCCACCACACCGGAGGCTAACTCTGTGTGACCTATGTTTGTTTTGACGGACCCCAGGCCGCAATACCCTTCCACAGCCAGGGATGCATTGATATCGCTTGTGCCAGCTTCCTGTTGTGATCGGGTAATTAATGATTTGAATGCCGTCTTGAGAGCATCAATTTCAATGGAGTCACCCAGTTGGGTACCCGTACCATGCGCCTCCAGATAAGTGACGGTTCGTGGGTCAATATTGGCTTCCTGGTAGGCTTTTTCCAATAATTGTGTTTGCGCTATGGGGTTTGGTGTTGTCAGTGAGTGTGCCCGTCCACCATGATTTTCAGCACTTCCACAAATCAATCCATAAACAGGATCACCTGCTTTTTCAGCATTGCCCAGTTTCTTCAATATCAGGATGCCTGCCCCTTCACTTCTTACAAAACCATTGGCATTAGTCGAAAAAGTTTTGCATCGCCCATCTTCACTCAACATACCCGCTTTCTCGTAGGCAATATGTCCAGTGGGTGTCAATAAGGTATTAACCCCTCCCACAATAGCCATTTCACAACCATCGTTTAAAGCCGCTATTCCACGTCGAATGGCCACCAAAGAACTTGCGCATGCAGTTTCAATGGGCTCACTGGGCCCCCGAAGGTCAAGATAATAGCTGATCCTGTTGGGTCCCACTGAAGGCTGTGTTCCTGTCGCTGTAAATGCTTCAATCTTGCTCCCGGATTTCTCAATCAAACGGTCATAACCACTGTTTGCTGTACCGATAAAGACAGCGATATTTTTTCCGGAAAGACTTTTTGGGCTATAACCCGCATCTTCTATGGCACGATAAACATACATCATGATCAGCCGTTGATTGGGGTCCATCAATTCTGCTTCATGGTCGGATATACCAAAAAATTCAGGGTCAAACTCTGCTATCCCATCAATAAATCCCCCCCATGTTACATGCGCCTCACCTTGCTGTGTTGCAATAATGTCTTCTTTTAAATCGCTACGATCAGCGGGTATTTCGGAAATACAGTCTTTCCCGGACTTAAGGTTATTCCAGAATGCATCAAGATCATCCGCCATGGGTAACCTGCCACTCATCCCGATAACCGCAACCCGTTCTGAATACGAAATACCTGTAGTGCATTCCTCACTTCCTTCAGAAGGTTTAACCGCAGATTCATTATTTTTAATTAAACTGGTTTTTATTAAACCATTTTTCATTAAACAATTCTGCTTTCCAGATACACCTGGATTTTTCGATATGTTTCTGCTTTCCGATGAATTTACAGTACTTCGGGATTTTGTGTAATGCTGAATAATCGCTTCATTCTCATCAGATAATAAATAATCTGTTAATTTTTCCAGCGTATAATGTCCAAACAGAACAGCCGGTGGTATTTCCATACCAAAGTATTGAGAAAGACGATGTGAAAATTCTGTTAAAAGAATAGAGTCATAACCAAATTCGGAAAAACCGGTGTCAACATCCAATAACTCCGGATTTATTTTTAATTGTTCATGAATTATCCTTTTAAGGTCATTTCTGATGTGATTTTCAAGTTCCTCTATACTTAACGTATTTTCATGTATTATTTCTTTATTATTCAGCTGTTGACTATTATCTGTTGGTAATTTATATAGAAATCGTTGATTATCTGGCGCTTGGTCCTCGTCGATAATAGTGAAGGCGCACTTGTTATCCTGTGTGAATGCCTGAGAAAATATTTTTTCGAGGAAATCAATATCAGAGTACAATGATTTATTTTTTTCCTGAATGGGTTGATTTGACTTGTTAGCATCTTCTTCCATCCAGTCAATAATAATGGATTTCCCACAGGTCATACCTTTCTCTTGAAGCCCGTCCAAATCGCTCACTTGTGCTACGCGATAAACATTCCGGCTATCATTACCCGGAAACTGCCGTCCAACCATACTTTCGTCAGACAATAAATTGCACACGAAATCCGGAGACTCATATGAAAAAACAGAATTCGGGTAAATACTACTAAGTATAGTTTCAGCCGATAATGAATACTCTGCTGCTTTTCCGGTATAAAAAATACCGTTTATTTCATCTATCAAACCCCTCATATCCACCGGAATATTTTCCAGGGTAAATGACTGTATTGAATCAATAGTGATATATTGTATATCAGCAGCCAATCCTTTAATTGCCTGTAGTCTGCCTTTGAAAGAACATATGGATGAAGAATGTATAACCAAAATAAGCTTTAATGCACCAGAACCAGCCAAGTATTCGACCAATATCTTCCCTGTTTTTTCACATTCACATACCATCAAATACGTGCCGCCATATTTTATTGGGCTCATATCAGATTGAACCCAGGCATTCTCAAACTCACCCGGTTGTTTTTTTCCTGTGATTTCTGCCGGTAATAATTTTCTTATGCTATCAACATCACCATGCCCCGTGCTTTTGCAATCATCCGATAAATATATACCGATCTCATACCCGATTATTTTTACACAGACATTCCCCTGATCATCACACAGGCTGATATCCATTTTGAATGTACTGCCACAGGAAGAACCACTTTGTGCATACCGTATCCAGGTATACAAAACTCCACAGAGAGGCATCAAAATTTCTATTCTCTCTACTGAAATGGAGTGGGTCTCTGCCATCAGAAACAAATCATCATGCCGCTTTTTCTCTCTCCCTATTTTTTTTGAGGTGTTTTCTGCGACATTACTGATCCCTTTTACGATAGCTGCCGCAGTTTTACAGACCAGGGCCATTGGCGTCGGGTGCAATACATATTCGCTATTACCTACAGATAAATCATCCGGCAGGCAATGCTGGATGACAGCCTGACCATCACCTGGAAAAAATTTCTGAATACCCAAGTTGCTGGGTACACAGTCAAGATTTAATAATGCATAAAGTTCATCACATCGCGATGCATCAAATATGGGGCCGACGGTATTCTCCATCAACGCCGTTATATTTATATTTTGAGGTGAAACCAGAGACTTTAATAAACCGGTGCCTTGTACATGAGTGATTTTTTCTAAATAATTATTCTGCATCGAATAAATGGTATAACCCACAGAATCAAAATGGTTGTCTTCGCTGAACACCATATCATGCAAATCAATATGCAATTTGACGGGTTCATTTTCGACAACGACGCCGGAAAACCACCTTGTATCATACAGGTCAATATTAACCTGTTCATGTTGATCCCCCAGCGATAAAACAATCGCAATTCTGGCCATCTCCAACAATGCCAAATCTGTCATTGTTGACACCTGAGAGGATTCATTGCGGGTAAAAAAATATTCACTGCCATCAAACACTGAATAATAGCTTTGAAAAAACAGATCAGACTTATTGACTTGTACCAGAGGATGTATAACAAAATGTCCATTCCTTTCACCAGCACGATCTTTGTCTTTTCCGTTTATCTTTGGTGTGACCCAATAGCGCTCTTTGGAAAAAGGATAAGTTGGCAATACAACTTTATTGGGTCTTTCACTTTCATAAAGCATATTCCAATCAACAGCCATACCATTAACCCATAAGTCCAGGTATTTTTCTATTATCCCTTCCCGCATCCAGGATGCCAGTGATTTTTCAGCAGAAATATCGTTATTGAAACAGGGTAACGTTTTGTTATTTTTTACATTACCTTGATAACATTCATCAATATTAAGATTATTCCCGGCGTATTCATCCAGGTTTTTTAACAAGTCAGAAACAGAGTGAACAACAAATACAACACGTTCATCCATACTGTCTCTGCCTGTTTGCAAAGTATAAGCAATCTCTGATAGCGTCGGTGTATCCGAAGAATTATCTGATATGCCCACCTTAAGGTAAGCGGATAAATTAACAGCCATCTCAATCAAACGCGCTTTGTTTTTTGCCGAAAGAGGAACAATAGCCGGAGTCGAATTCTGGCAGGCGGTGTTCGATCCATTGCTGGTATTATTACGGCTGCTGTGCCCGGCTTTGTATTCCTCCAGAACCATGTGCGCATTTGCTCCACTGAATCCAAAAGAACTGACTGCTGCAACACGCTTTCCACAATCGGGCTCTGCCCAATATTCATAATTTGTGCTGACAAAAAAGGGAGATCGCTCAAGATCAATAATATGATTTGCTTCCTTAAAATGTGCGGTTGGCACATATTTATTGTATTTCAAACACAATAATGTTTTTATCAGCCCCGCTACTCCCGCAGTGTAACTGCCATGGCCGATATTTGATTTTACCGATCCCATTGCACAATACTGCCTTCTCTTAACGGTGTGCTGGAAGGCATTTGTCAATGCCTGAAATTCAATCGGATCACCCAGAGGGGTTGCTGTTCCATGGGCTTCAACATATGTAATGTCAGCGGGATTGATTTTATATTTCTGATAGATGCTACTTAACAGACTTTCCTGTGATTTGGCACTCGGGGCAGTAATACCATTTGTTTTCCCATCCTGATTTATACCTGAGCCTTTAATAACACCAATAATGTTATCCTTGTCCTGCTCTGCCTGCGCCAGAGGCTTTAACATGACAATACCGCAACCTTCAGAAAAAACAGTACCATTTGCCGATTTATCAAATGTAAAACATCGGCCATCCATGGATTGCATGCGTACTCTTGAAGTCAGAATATGTGCAATCGGTGTCGAGAAAATACTGATGCCACCTGCAATTGCCAAATCACTCTCACCATTACGAATACTCATGCATGCAAGATGTATTGCTGTCAATGATGATGAACAGGCTGTATCGACTGAAAGAGACGGACCCTTTAAATTAAGAAGATAGGCTATTCGTGCAGCCAGTATCGCACTCGAAGTCCCCATGAAGGTTTGGCCATTGGTATCTTCGTGGCTTAATGCGAGCAACCGATCATAATCTCCAGTGGTGCAACCAACAAAAACACCGCATTTTTTCGTATTCAACGCAGAAGGAGAATACCCGGCACTCTCAATGGTTCGCCAGGCCTCCTCAAGGAAAATACGTTGTTGAGGGTCCATCAACTCAGCTTCCGATGGAGATATATTAAAAAACAATGGATCAAACTTATCCACGTCATCAATAAACCCACCCCATTTTGAGTATGAGGTATGCTGGTTATCCGGGTCCGGGTTATACCAACGGTCAAATTCCTGCCACCGTCCTTCAGGTACTTCGGTTATGCAGTCGCTACCGTTTTTTAATACATCCCAGAATTCTTCAATATTTTGACTCATGGGAAAACGACAGGACATTCCGATAACGGCAATATCCGCATCAGAATCATTACCTTCAGTGATGATTTCAGATGATGTGGTGACTGCTGACTTTCGACTTGCAAGCGGTTTTTCGCTTAATCCCTGATAACTGTCGGGTTTAACCCGCTGCAACCGCAACGTCTCAATACTCAAAACAATATTGTTATTTTCATTGAGTATTTCCAGATAAAGTTCTATCCAATTTTCATCGAAACCCTTGACCTCGGCCAGTGAGGTAAAATATTTCCCGGTTGTTTCCCCAAAAACAGACAGTCCACTAATTTTATAAGGCAGAAAAAGGTCATTGCCAACATCATGGATACTGCTTAATTGATAGGGGCCGTAACTCATTGCATTTGCCAATGCTGCGCTGACGACAGATGGATGTAATAAAAATCGATTTTCCTCTATATCGACTGCTATTTTTCCTATTGATTGCTTTGTCCCAAAGGCAATACTTTTCAGAGAACGATAAAATTCACCAAGGAAAATACTGGCATCTTTTGAATAAAATTGATCAATGGAAAATTCCACTTCCTTTTTTATCGGCACGTCAGTTGAATACTTTGCAGCAGCATTATCCTGTTTCCTTACAGGATGTAGCGAACCTCTGATATGAATCTTGTCACTACCATCTCCAGATTCCGTGTCTACTTTAGACCGCACAGTAAATCGAAGACCATCACCCTCCTTTTGAAAAACAATTGTAAGGTCATTCGTCGATGCGCCATTACCCATCAAGGGGTTCATAATGACAATATTATCAAATACCATTGCATCGATATTAAAATATGTCCGGCATGCCACAACAAGCATTTCCAGATAGGCATCAGTAGGAAAAACAAACTGGCCAAACACCCTGTGATGGCTTAAGCAAATATTATTCTCTGTGCTTATTTTATATTTTATGGAAACTTCACCATTGCGCTCAAAATCCCCCGTATATCTAGCACTGTAGAAATATAAATCTCTACAAGATGAAGGTGCCATAGTCGAAAACTCAACAACCTGTCGTTTTCTGGATAAGCGTCTGTATTTTTTCTTGTTTGTACACATTTTATGTATTCACTGCTTCTCTTTCCATAATAACGCCCTGTAGCGGGTCACTTCCTGGTTATTACAACCCTTCACCAAACTAATCAGCCATTTCAATGCCTTGAATTTTTTCTTCTTCCCTGTTTCTTATTATTTTTTCAAGGTAGCGGGAAAATTCATGAAGGTTTGTGTAGTCATATACCGCAGTTGCTATAATTGAAGTTTCAAACTGATCATTAATTGCCTTCACCCATTCAACACCAACAATGGAATCCAGCCCCATATCAATGAATGCTGATTCAGCATTGACATCTGATTCATCCATATATAATGCTTGGGCCAGACTTGTTACCAGCATTTTTTGTAAATCATCCACTTGCAGAGTCGTTTTTCTTTTTGGATCTGACGTACTTTCTGTTGTTGGAGAAGGTACATTTTTTCTGCTTATTCTTTTATTTCGCCTCTGCTTGGATTCTCGTGACGTATCACTATTTGTATCTTCCTGAGCTTCAGGTTCGCCGACTTTGTTTTCTAAATAGTGTGAAAAATCCCTTATTGTGGGATAGTCATAAACGATGGTGGCATTGATGCCCAGCGAAAACTTTCTGTTAAGTTCATTGACCCATTCAACGCCAACAATGGAATCCAGTCCCATTTCAGTGAATTGCCGGTCAATATCCACATCACTTAACTCCATATACAAGGCGTTAGCGAGGCTCTCGCTTAACACCTGTACAAAATCAGGGTCTGTTGCAGATTGATGCGCTGATGTATTACTGGCATTAATCAGTGGAGCTTTATCCCTTTCAGCATGAATTGTATTTTCTGTATTTAAAGAAATATCTTCCGGCTCTGCCTGATAAACAGACTGTAAGCTTGATAAGCTAATAGCAGTGGGTTTCTCGGGAATGTTCGGGGGGGTTCCAGTGAAACTGCTCACTGAGGGTAAAATATCCATGCGCTTTTCTGCTTTCTTTGCCTCAAAGCTCAAACCCACCGCCCGGGCGCACACACAGCCATGATCATCGATAAAATCAATATCAAGCTTGACAACACCTTTATCACTCACAGGAAGCACAGAATGATGAACATTTCTGACCCAGGCAAACATGCTTGCTGAAAATGCCTGATATATTTCCATTTTCTTGAGCATTACAGGAAGAGGTGATTGTATCGATGACAGATTATCCAATAACACACTGTTAATCGGTGACCCCAATTTATCCCTGGTTATACCAATGATTGCACGCAATACCAGACTTAAGGCATTGGGATGAAGTGTAAAAGTATTATTTTGATCTTCCGTGATAGGATTTTTCAGTAAAGCACCTGATTCAAATGTGACAAGTGCATCACTGTCTCCAATATCAATGGCTTTAACAGTTCCTTTGTATTGGAATTCCTGCATTGATTCAAAAATACTGTCACATTCATTTGAAAGCAGATTTTTACTGCGCATTTTCCCGGCCAAAAAAATCACATCCTGTTTTTCATCATTTTCTTTGTGAGTGATACAGGCGCATCCTCTGGCATGTAGAACTGTCTGATCTTCCTGGTCTTTTTCATTGGAGAAGATATCAAAATGGATATTTTCAATATTACTTTCATGATCATCATCCAGCGTCAACGTAATATGTAATTTCTTATCCTGGCCTCTGGCAGAAAAGTGCTCCAGCCATTCAATGTCCGACAAATCAATAGTTTTCCGGTGACTGCCCTTTATGCCGCTGGCCTGAAAAATGGCTGCACGCACCATTTCAAGGTATGCCATGCTTGACAATATTTTTTCATCTTTCAAGGGAGAGTCTTCAAAATACGGTTCTTCTCCAGTAAATCCGGCGCTATATCTTTGCATGTACAGGTCTGAGGTATTTTCATGAAGCAGCGGATGAATCTGTGCCGTTTGACGGGATGTAGGCACACTGGTGACACATTCAGATTCCGTTTCAGCAATCCAGTACCTGTCCTTACGAAAAGGATAGGTCGGTAAACTGATTTTTACCGGCTTGCGTGAAGGATATAACCGGCTCCAGTCAATCTCGATTCCATTTATCCATAACGTTGCAACTTTCAATCCATCACCTGAGGAAATCCAGTTATCAAAGACTGTATTAAGTTCATTATCCAGAGAAAATACGTTGAATACCTTTCGGCCAGAACCAATATTTCCACTGATCATTTTTGAGGTGGAAATACTCTCCATGGAAGTGCTCTCCATGCTGATATAGGTGTTTAATTGCGACCTCAAATCAGCCAGATCACCTACCAGAAAGACAACCCGTTCATCCATTGCCTCCCGCCCCGTTTGCAAAGTAAACGCAATATCCTCCAGACGAATGCTGCCGCTCCTGAAACTGTCACCTGTATTCAGAATATCAACCTCATTGGTCTCGATGTATTTCAGCAGGTTACTGGCACATACCCTCAGGCGATCTATCGTTTTTGCCGACAGAGGGATGATGATATCCTTGCCCGAAGACAGACGGGAAACCGTTGACTCATGGCTTGTATCCTGCCCGTTATTATTATCACTACTCCATGTCGCAGGATTATCCAGATGGTGATACTCCTCAACAATCGCGTGAGCATTACTGCCTCCGGCACCAAAAGAGCTGATCATCGCCCGTAGCGGTATTGCTTTTTCCTGTCTGCCGTCATCGCTGTTTGCCGATGAAGCGACTGTTTTTGGCGTCCAGGCTTTCAGTTCCTTTTGCACCACAAAAGGCGTGGATGGAAAGTCAATATTGGGGTTTTCTTCATCGGAATGCAGTGATGGTACTAACGTCTTGTGCTTCATTTGAAGCAATAATTTTGTCAACCCTGCAATACCGGCTGCTGCTTCCAGATGCCCAATATTCGACTTGACCGAGCCAATGGCACAGAATTTCTTTTTATCTGTATAACTGGAAAATGCTTTTTGCAATCCCGAGATTTCAATAGGATCACCCAGAGATGTTCCCGTCCCATGGGCTTCAACATACGAAATATCTTCCGGCGAAATTCCGCTTTTATCCAGTGATGACAATATCAACTCTGCTTGTTTGCGCGGATTTGGCACCGTGTAGCCATTGGTTTTCCCGCCATGATTAATCGATGTGCCTTTGATCACACCGTACACATGGTCGCCGTCCCGTATCGCATCTTTTAAACGTTTAATATAGACCGCCCCAACCCCTTCTCCTGGAACGTAGCCATCACCACCACTGCCAAAACTCCGGCATTTCCCGTCACTGGCGAGAAAATTATTATTGCTTAACCATAAATACTTACTTGAAGAAAGCGATATATTCACTCCGCCCACGATAGCACTGTGACTCTCCTTTCTCTTCAAGCTTTCACAAGCCAGGTGAAGTGCCGTTAAAGACGCTGAACAGGCAGTATCCACCGCCATACTTGGCCCACACCAGTCAAAGAAAAAAGAAACCCGGTTTGCAATGCTGTAGAGCAGTCCGTGTGGCCTTTGCAAATTACCTTTAAATGTTTGCTCAACCCCCAGCGTAATATAAGGCTGCCAGAGCGCACCGACAAAAACACCCACCGTCTCACCTTTCAGGCTTTTGGGGACGTATCCTGCATCTTCAATACTCTCCCAGGCAACTTCGAGAAACATACGTTCCTGAGGATCAATGATCGCGGCTTCTCTCGGTGAAATATTAAAAAACAGCGGGTCGAATTTATCGATATCATCAAGAAATCCGCCCCATTCTTCGGGCAACAAATCCTGCTCAGGAAACAATTTCTGTAATGTTTTTCGATCAAAGCGGGACTCCGGCATTTTACTGATGCTGTCCCTGCCGGATTTTAAATTCTCCCAAAACTCGGAAAGATTACCTGCCTCGGGATATCTCCCGCTCATACCAACAATCGCAATCGGCTCCTCACCCACGTCCGTGGACTCAGCAGGTGCAACATCATCAGCACTGCTGGTGCTGATAAAGATATCATTATCAATTGCTACGTCTTCCTGGAAATCATCACTCACAGTGTCTGTTGCCACTATTTTTTCATCTGAATGATCTGTATCGATCTTCTCTCCCAGTATTCTTTGCAGGGTATTTTTATGATGATCCAGAAAATATTCGGCCAACTCCTGGATATTTTTGTACTCAAAAAACAGTGTCTTGGACAAATTTCCAAACAGCTCATCAAGACGCCGGTTAAGATCGACAATCATCACGGAATTTATGCCATATGATTCCAATTGCACATCGGCTTCAATATCAGCAGGCGGCATTCCGATGGCATCCGACAGCGTTTCCTTTAATAGATCGTTCACCTGCTCCAGAGTTATACCTGACGATTCAGTGACCCGGTGTTTTTTATTTTTTGTTTTCGATTCCTGTTCTTCTGTCTGTTTGCTTGAATGCGTTAGATTACGTAGTGACAAGCCTTTTATTTCAACAACAACATTGCCTTCTGTTGTAATAACCCTGGCATTATATTTCCGGATTTCATTATTGGTTTTCGTTGAGTCTAGAATTTCTGTGTACACATAACATTCTTCCGGTATTTTTTTGTGTACAATAATTTCATCAACGGCAATGGGTATAAATCTGCTGCTGTTCATCCCGTTCGATTTATTATTGAGCAATGCGGTTTGTAAAACCCCGGTGAGCATACTTGGATGAAGCACATAATCTTCGTAGGTATTCTCGATGAACTCCGGAAGCTTCAAGTGCGACAGTGCTTCTTTATCATTCAGGTCAATCTGAAGCATTGGTTGAAAGCTCGGGCCTACATGTAAACCTTCAGCATGTATAAATTGATAGATTTCCTCTGGCTTTCTGCTCACGGTACATCGGGATTTAATGTCATCCATATTGATGAATGTCAACGACGCCTGTTCAATCTCTTCTATCCGTTTTGTATGTACCTGACCAAGAGCATGAAGGACTTTCCCGCTGCCTTCAGAATGCGTAATTTCATATTCATAGAAATCATCTTTCTTGAATAAGCGTAAATCTGCCCGAATCGGATTACCGGATGTTGAGAGCTGCTTTGCCCAGTAATTATTTGACAGTTTAAATACATTTCTTCCCTGTGTGACCAGACTGCCTGCTTGTAAAGCCATTTCTATATAACAAGCACCAGGAACATTATACAAACCCTCCACAACATGATCTTTCATGAAAAATTCTTCATCAGACAATGTTTTCTGGAAAAACAGATTTTCGTTGTCAGAAAAATCAATATCAATCAGGGCACGCTCTGGCATAAATACGGATTGATCCTGGGGATGAACAGAATGTCCAGTCAGCAGCCTCTCATAATTCTCCCACAGATATTCTGATATTCTGAAAACCGTATTAAGATCAAAAAACAGTGTCGGATCGATATCCAATGAGAATGTTTCATTAATTTCTGTTGTAATTTTTGAAATTCCCACGGAATCAATGCCGTAGTCTGTCAAATTTTCTGCATCATCAATATCTCTTGAAGCGGTTCCTGCACTTGAAATTATTCTGCGGATTTTGTCTTTTATAGATATTTCATTTATGACATTATCCTGATCAGAATAATGTTCACCGGACAATACATTCAGATGTTTTTCAATCTTATATTGTTCCCCTTCAATGGCAATGAGTTGATCTGGAAGCGACAAGGGTTCCTGGCTTAGCATTTTATCGAAAATGGAGACTCCTCTCTCACTTTCCAATGCCTTCATTCCAAACACATCCCACAAATGTTCTTCTTCTTCCTTGATCACTCCGATTCCACCGTTCTTCCACAGTGGCCAGTTTATTGCAATGGTTTTCCCTGTTCGTTCATCCTGTTCCAGCAGGTGATTTCTGTACGCTGAAAACTCATCCAGGAAGCTGTTTGCCGCGGCATAATCACACTGCCCCTGATTAGGCATAATGGAAGCAATTGATGAAAACAAAACGAAAAAGTCCAGCTGATCCTGACGGGTTGCCTTATCCAGGTTAACTGTGCCCATTATTTTTGGCGCAATAACATTGTCAAAGGATTCCCCGTTTTTATGGATGATGTAAGAGTCTTCAATCAGACCGGCACAATTAAGTACACCATTCAATCGAGTACCTTCAGCGCGGATTTCCTGGCAAACATTAATCAACGCAGTTTCATTGCTGATATCTACAGAATAATATTTCCCGTCGCCACCGAGCTGGCGGAGCTGCTCAAGTTTTGTTTCAATAGTATCGTTTATTTTTGAACGCCCGATCAGGATCAGTTGTACACCATAATTTTTGGCAAGATGCCGGGCAAAGATATACCCCAATCCTCCTGCACCACCAGCGATCAAATACGTTCCATTTTGTTTAATCAGAGATTTATCCAGCATTGTAGCAAAGTGATCATATCTCACCATCAAACGGACTTTCCGCTGTCCATCAACATACCGTACTTCGGTGAGTGGTGTATTGCGGTAAAAACCCAATTCCTGAGACACCACGCCAGCGATTTTTTCCGGGCTATGCTCGCCCAGTCCCACAGAGGTAATATTGATATTCGGGTTTTCAAATGTCAGGGTTCTTGAAAAACCACCCACTGACGCATGCAGACATGTTTCTACAGAATTTTGAACAGGGTATAAATATAATATGCGCACGCGATGCGATAACTTGGCCAGTATCAAGGACTGCGTTAATACCAGCAATAATTTTACGCCAAAATCAATATTTTGCGCTATTGACGAAGCATTTTTATAATTAACTTTATAATTCCATTTGTAGATTATTGCTTCCGTTTCTATCCCTTGTTTTTTAAAAACATCCCATAACGATTTAAACGAATCACTTTTTTTAGGATTAATCGTATAAGTATTTTTTCCAGTTTGTTTAAATTTATTTCCCGTTTTTACCAGGATTACACGTTGGTATTTTCCGGTTTTACGCAGAAATGTCGATAATGATGGATTAGTATCGAAAATAATAATGGAGGAGGTCTTTTCATTGTGCATTCCGGATTTTCTCGGGATCCACTGCGGAGTGTAATACAATACATTGTTTTCCATAATATTTTTTTCATTGTTTGTGGACATTTTATGTGAAGACGCATTACTTGATACAGCCAATGGCGAATATTCACGTTTAACAAATTCTAAAAACTCAACAATGATATTTCCTTGTCGGTCACACAAATACATATTAAAGGATGCCTGAGCATCATCTGATGGTGTACGGTTTATTGCTGAATATACATAACATTGCTCCGGAATATTTCCGTGTATTTTGATTGTTTTCAGATGAAAGGGGACTTTTTGCTCTTGCTTTTTTTCTGCGTTCAATATTTGTAAGGCAACAACGGACTGAAAAACCCCGTCGAGCATGGATGGTTCCAGCATGCTGTCACCCGAAAGGGTGATATCAGGAGATTGCCTTAATTCACACAAAATTTCCGTTTTATTGTAATAACAGGATTTTATGCTTTGAAAGGTATCCCCGTAGGCCAATCCGTTTTGTATAAACTGCTGATACAATGCCTGATGTTCCACCGTTAACCGGCATCGCGCCCTGATTTTTTCAATATCCAGCCGGTGCAGTGGCTTTTCCTGGTGACCGGTAATAATGGCACCCGTACAATAAACTGCATCATCTTTTACCAGTGAGAGGTTAAGGCTTTTATCAGAATGTCCTCGGGTATATTTCACATTAAGGTGGAGATCCTGCTCTACCTTAATTGCTTTCGCCCAATAAATGTCTTTTAACATCCGGACAGGTTCCCGACTTATTTTTTCTCCTGCCATTTGAAAAATGTCCAGACACTTGACTCCGGGAACAATATTCGCCCCTTTGACAATATGGTCACGTATAAAATAATCGGATTTTGAAAATGTCTGGGGAATAAGAGAATTTCTCCCTTTTTCATTTAATAACAGTTCTTTGTTTTCTTCCGGTCGAGGAAACCAGCAATGTCGTTTTTGAAACGGGTATGCCGGTAACTGAATCCTGTTTCCCTTCTGGTATTGAACAAAATTTTTCCAGTCAACAGCACCGCCCTTCGCCCAATATTCAGCCACCTCATCAATGTTATGACTGTCAAAAACCGGTGAAGGGGATTGAGATTTTTTGTCCTCACCTGCATCACCGATAAACACCTGATTATTCCGTTTATTTTCGATGAAATTCTGCAATAGCTCCAGCAACTGCTGATAATCATCGGCCAAAAATGTAACCCGTTTTTCCAGCGCTTCACGGCCATTTTGCAAGGTAAAACATATGTCTGAAATAGAACAAGACTCCTCTTTCCGGTTCAGATACTCGTAGAGTGATACAACATACTCATTTAACTGCTCACTTGTTTTCGCAGAAAGCGGGACTATATGTTTTTCATCTGTTTTTGACTGTTTTCCTCTGGGCAGCGGTTTATTTTTTCTGTCAAAGAGAGGTGGCTCCTCTACTATTACATGCGCGTTGACACCCCCCATTCCAAAAGAGCTGATGCCTGCCCGCAACGGATGCTCAACCCCATCCAGGCTGATGTTATTCCATTCCTGATGCTCATCGACAATATAAAAGGGGCTGCCATCCAGTTTGATGTAAGGATTTAGCGCCTCAAAATGCAGTAATGATGGTATCCGTTTATATTTAAAACCCAGCAACACCTTAATAAGTCCCGCGACACCCGCCGCACTTTCAAGATGACCGACATTCGTCTTGGTTGAGGTCAAACCACAAAATGGCGATTCATCGCCCTTTAAATACGGCTGGTAAGCCTGTTTCAGTGCATTGATTTCGATAGGGTCTCCGAGCGGAGTACCCGTGCCATGCGTTTCAATACAGCTAATGGTTTTTGGATCAACATCCGCAGCGGTAATGGCTGCACTGATGGTCGAAGCCTGCGCAGACACTTTGGGAGCCGTTAAAAAATTGGATCGCCCACCGTGTTTTACTGCGGAACCCTTGATGACACCCAGGATATTATCTTTATCGGATACTGCCTGATCCAGAGACTTAATGAAGACAACACCAACACCCTCGCCTCTCACATATCCATTGGCTTTAGCGTCAAACGAGCGGCACTGACCATCCTCTGACAACATTCCCGACTTGCTGTGCGAGATATACATTGTTGGACTGAGAATCGTATTGACTCCACCAACAACAGCGGCCTCACAAAATCCGTTGTTAATATCATTAACCGCATTATCCAAAGCCACCAGAAAGCTGGAGCATGCCGTGTCAACCACTTCACTTTTTCCCTGGAAGTCCAGCAACCAGGATACGCGATTGGCCAGAATCGAATGCACGGTGCCCGTTGATAAAAAAGAAATAATCGGCACCCGGTGCTCTCTCATCAATTCCGCATAATCATTTTTCGATACACCGGCATATACTCCAATATCTCTTCCTGCCAGGCTTGCCGGGTTATACCCTGCATCTTCAATAGCATGCCATGTGGACTCCAGAAATATTCTGTGCTGCGGGTCCATATAACTTGCTTCACGGGGGGATATTTTGAAAAAAAGCGGATCAAACCCGGCCACATCTTCAATGAACCCTCCGTATTTTATGTTTGTTTTACTTTCATCACTGGCAGGATCACCATAATAATCCTGCCAATTCCACCGATCCTTTGGTATTTCACCTACACAATTTTTTCTGGAAATCAGGTTATCCCAATATTCCTCATAATTTTTTGCACCTGGAAATCGGCAAGCCATTCCAATGATCGCAATATCGTCGGTTTTTCTGCTGTTTTTTGTTTTCATAATTGATTTTTCAGTGGGTGCTTTGTTCATTGACAGGTTGATGCTGAAGAATATTCACAGGTGAATGATCCACTTGTCCGTCATTTTTGAGTCTGCCGACAACATGCAATTCGCCTTTTTTCATAAACCCCAGGTCACCGGTTCGCAGATATGGTCCATCACCAGAACCTTCAAGATAAATGTTAAACATTTCTTTTTTTTCCGCAGGTTTTCCCCAATAAGCAAGCGCATTGCAGGCACTGCTAACCAAAATTTCCCCCAGCTCCAGGTCATCACTTTTTATTCGCGTTCCCGGGACAACAATCACTACTTGCGCACCGGGAACTGCTGAACCACAACTGATAATGTTAGTGCTTCCGTGACCGCTCTGGTTTTTATCTACCATACTTTCTGATAAATATTGCAGAGACTTACGGGGAATAATTGTAAAATTATTTTCTTGATTTTTACTCGATGTTACACAGCTCGATTCCGCTAAGCCATAAACTGAAGCCAAAGCCTTTTTCTGTAAACCGCAGCCTCTGAATTTTTTAAAGAAACCATCCATAGTTTCTTTTTTTACAGGTTCGCCACTGTTATACGCCGTATTCCATTTGGATAAATTCAAATTTTGTTGAGAAGAAATCTCTTTCTCAACACACATACTATAGGCAAAATCAGGAGCACCACTGAATGTTGCTTCGTATTTAGTAATCGCATGTAACCAACCATGAGGATTCTTATAGAAATCAAATGGGGAATATATATATCCTCTATAGCCACAATAAAGTGGCTGAAGAATACCTAAAACCAGACCTAGATAATGATAATGAGGCAACCAGTTAACTGACCGGCTAGATGTTGTCAGTCTATACTCACGTTTAATGGATTCATGTGTATTTTTCATATTGTCATGACTGATCATGACAAATTTAGGGATTCTGTTTTTATCTGATGTACGTTGTAAATAAGCAACGCTGGTATTTTCGATTAAAGGCATAGACCAATAATCTGCGAAATCCCCCGTTATTTCTTCTACCGATAAAAAAACTTTTTCAGATAACGTTTTTGATTTGAAAAAATATTGAACGACTTCATCTAAAATTGACGTGCTTGTAAGCACAACATCGACATTTGTTTTTTCAATAACATCTTTTATATTAAATGCTCGATCATCACCGTGATGAGTGTTTTTCGGTGGTGGTGCTGTTGTTACCGGAATCGCACCGCTGTACATCACTCCCATAAAGGCATAAATAAATTCTAAACCCTGTGGAAAAAGTAACAAAACCCTGTCTGCTGGAGAGATTATTTGTTGAAGCTTCCCTGCGATTTCTACCGCCCGGACATGTAATTGTTGATTGGATAACTGACAGACAACATTACACTGATCGTCTAAATAGGAAAATGCAATATTTTCCGGGTTGTGCTCAGCCCTCATGACCAGCGCTTCAATCAGGTTAGCCGGTTGTTGCATTATATTTTCCCGCTCAATGTTGTTTGCGGAAAGAAATACTTTAGAATCATATTTTTTTCCATAAAAATATCCTCTGACCATCATTGATACTACATAATATGTTCCATACATAATTCAATGCTATCGATAAAAACCCCCAAATATAAAAAGAAGTCACATCGGCATGATTTCTATTAACGTCGTAAAATCAAAAGACGTTCCATTCCAACAAAAAATATCGAAGATAAAAACACCTTTCGATCAATATTCTTTTTCTATAATAATCCTAAAAAGAGTTTGGCACAAAACCATCTGGAATTAATAGAGATTTTTTGAAAGGCTCCCGAAATCCCGATCGAATATTTGAGAGTTTTACTGCGTAATTTATCTTCTGGCAGTAAATTTAGATCTGCATTTATAACGCTTTTATTGGATGTAACTATCACGTAGTCCAGTATTTTTTTTGCGGGGTGGCCATCATCGTTTCTTTAACATCATTCCCTATTTAAACATATTAATAAACATTAAAATGAGGATATACAACATCTAATTTATAACACTACTTAGTACAACCACTAGTACAACTACGTCAAAGTGATTTAAAATCCCACGATGAAATATCGCAATGACCTATTGCTAGATCACACGTTACTTTCAGCATCCCTTTCACCCCCTTCCTTATCGCATATTATATATAATTCAAAAATACGCAATCCATGTCATTTGTCCATTCTTGCTTTTTTTCTCCAAAAGTCATCACGCTACCTACAAATATCAATACCCGGCACTATTTTACAATGGCATTAGATACAGCCTTATTTCTTAAAAAAATTATACAATTATTGTCATAGTGCCTCCCACCAAATATAGAATTCCTCGGCCCACCAATCTCTTTGAAAGACTTTAATTTAAATACCGCTATCCACATAACAACTCATGAGAAGGCAGCCTTCGCGCTATCCCTTTCCAACAATAATTTTTACCGCTGATTTTCTTCCTGGTTTTTTTGAAGTGAGGTACAGCAGTATTGACTTACTCGAAAAGCCCGGAAATCTACCATAAGGAATGGAACACAATAACTTATATAAGTTATTGTGTTCCATTCCTAAATACCAAAAAAGAAAGGTTGTTGGCTTACCTGAGCGAACCAAAATGGTGCCCGATATCGGGCCTGAAAAGGACTACTGCAAAGCAATTAAGAGTCGCTCGAACAATAACGGTCTCATTGGTGAGCTGGTTCGGTTTTTTGGGGCATGCACAAGACTCTGGTGGAACCGCTACGCTTGTTCCACCCTACCTGCGTACATCACTGACGTTGGCGTATTCATAATCCGGGTCGGAAACAGGTCAGAATCAAGGGAGTGGTTTGTTTGCTCCGTCTCCTCAAACACAAGGTAAAACTGTAGGGTGGAACAAGCGTAGCGGTTCCACCAAAAGGTCAAGGGAAGAACATCAGTCCTTTTAACCGGTATTACTCTTTACCCAACCAAAAAGCGACAGTTAGTGTTCGAGCGATCCTAATACGCAAAAAATGCCAAAAGATACTCATGACTCTTCAGAGATTTGTTTTCCCGGGCTTTTTTCAAATACAGGGTAATCAACAAATGAGAGATTTTGTCATTGACGGGTTGCCGCTACCTGCCAACAGATTTCTAAACATTTTTTCGATTGAGGAAAACGAGCTGAAAACGACCTGATTCATAACGAACTCTGCTCAGACCTGCATTAATCACCTGAATGCGGTAAACCGCCACCGCTGGAATATCCAGTACATGTGCCATAATGGCCCGGATTACGCCAGCATGTGCCACCACCAACACATGCTGACCAACAAAATCAGCCACAATGGTTTCCAGCGCACCGGATATACGTGTAAAAAACACATCCAACGGCTCTGCTCCCGGTGGGCGGTTGCTCACCGGGTCCGCATAAAAAGCCTGATGCCGGGATAAATCACGGGCTTGTATTTCGGCATGGCTAAAGCCCTCCCAATCTCCAAACCCCACCTCTTTTAAACGATCATCAACCCGCAATGGAATGTGATGCTGTTGATTCAGCTCACGCGCAAAAGCATGACAACGAATCAGTGGTGACGATACAATCTGCGTCCATGGACAGCCGCTTTCCACAGCTGAACGCATTTGCCCCCAGCCCTTTTCACTCAACGGATCATCAATGGAATGCCCTCGAAAACGTTGGCCACCTTCTGGCTCGCCGTGGCGGATAAAATCAATTATTGTTTCCATGCGTGTCATTTTGTCAGGGCAACACACTCAATACAATAAAACGGCGGCCTTTTTTCCTCCCGGCACTTTTACATACACCTGATTATTGTGCGTCATTTGATTTCATCTGAGAACACCTGTTTTTGGTGTTAACAAACACTCGTTTTTCACTCAGCAGTCATCATCAACTCCACTTCATATGACCTATCCTGCCGGGTGCCTCTGATATAAAATACACGGAATATTATCGGACTGCCGCGTCCCGCGCAGTGACCTTCAGGAGCAAACCATGACTCAAAAAACTCACGACGATATTCGTCAGCATGTGCGTGACAGCTATACAGAAGTGGCCGAAGCCAGCAACAACAGCAACGGCTGCGGCGTAGAAAGTAGCTGTTGTGGCGTGTCAGATGACGAAGCCATCAACACCATCATTTCCACTCGCCTGGGCTATTCGACAAATGAACGTGATAGTGTGCCCGAAGGTGCCGATATGGGCCTGGGCTGTGGCAATCCACGTGCCATTGCCAGCCTCGAACCCGGCGAAGTGGTGGTGGACCTCGGCAGCGGCGGCGGCTTTGACGCCTTTCTCGCCGCACAGGAGGTGGGGGAAAGCGGCCACGTTATCGGCATTGACATGACCCCTACCATGCTCAGCAAGGCGCGCGCCAATGCTGAAAAAGGCAAATACACGCAAGTGGAGTTCCGGCTGGGTGAAATCGAGCACCTGCCCATAGCCGACAACACCGTTGACGTGATTATTTCCAACTGTGTCATCAACCTTTCTCCCAATAAACTACAGGTCTTTCGTGATGCCCTGCGCATCCTCAAACCCGGTGGTCGTCTGGCCATTTCCGATATCGTCGCCAGCGCCGAGATGCCGGAAGACATGAAAAATGACCCCATACTGCATGCTGGTTGCATGGCGGGTGCCGAACTGGTCGATGATTTAAAAACGATGATGGATGAGGCAGGTTTTGAGAATATCCGCATCGCACCAAAAGATGAGTCCAAAGATTTTATCAAAGACTGGGCACCGGGACGCGGCGTCGAGGACTATGTATTGTCTGCCACCATTGAGGCCGTTAAACCAGGCGGCGACTGCTGCGGAGGTTGCTGCTGACAAGTGGTGCGTTATAAATGCAAAGGGCATAACGTTTTTAATGTTTTTCTCTGCGTCCTTTGCGCCTCTGCGGCCTCTGCATCAAATACCCGGTAATTCTTAAAACAAATATTTTTAGCGCTTAATTCACATTTCACACCAGACAATAAACGGGGTCTCGTCACGGATAGCGGCAAGACCCCGTTTGTTTTTCAACCTTTCAAATTACCCATACATTTCAATGTGCCTGTCATAAAACATGCTCGATCCCCCTGCTGAATACCTGAATCTAAAAAAGTGAACAATTCGTGATTGATTCGTGATGTTTGAATCCGCTGTGCGATGGACACTGACCGAGTTCGCACCCGCTCACACGAGCAAGTGCGTAATAACAAAAAACTCTCAATCAGCTCGGAGGTTTAAAATGACCGGAAACACACGTTCTACGACCCGTAATGGCTTTCGCAAACATTCACTGGCACTCGCACTGGCTATTGGCCTCACCACAGCTTTTGCTGCCAACGTCAGCCAGGCCGCAACCTGGGATGTCACCATCACCAATCTCACTAATGGCAATCATTTCACCCCACTGCTGGTCACAGCCCACGACCATGACACCCACTTGTTCCAAGTGGGTATGCCCGCTGCATTGCCCATAGAACACATGGCGGAATGTGGTCACCTGGACCCATTGTTGGCAACACCTGAAGTCGGGGCTATTGATGCAGATACCATCGCCAACCCAGCCACTGGTCTTCTGGCTCCCGGCAGCAGCACCACAGCAATGTTGGTCACCACAGAAACCCACCTCAGTATTGTCGCCATGGTATTGCCTACCAATGATGCCTTCCTGGGTCTGGAATCCCAGCATATCCCCAGCGAAGCCGGTACCTACACCTACTATGTCAACGCCTATGACGCCGGAACTGAAGCTAACGATGAAGTATTAATGACTGCGGGTGCTTGCTCATATACGGATAGCGGCATGATGCCCGGTGCGCCCGGAATGGATGCGGGCATGAATGGAACCGGTGTGGCAACAGCAGACAGCAATACCATGATCCACGTACATCGCGGCGTGCTGGGTGACCAGGATACTGCGGGTGGCAACAGCGATCTGGACAGCACCATCCATCGTTGGCAAAACCCGGTGGCTAAAATCACTGTCACTGTCACACCATAAAAGGGAGGATGTTATGCGATTCTTTCAACAAAAACAGCATCCACACTTGTCATCATATCTGGCCATCACTGTTATCTCCGCAATTCTACTAACGCTCAGTGCCTGCGGAGATAGTGACAATAATGATGATGTCAGTAATAACGATGCCACTTACGACATTACGGTATACAACCTTACCAATGGCCAACCCTTTACGCCTTTGGGCATTGTAGTACACAACTCCGCCTACATGCCGTGGCAACTGGGTGAAACGGTTACCATAGGTCTGGAAACACTTGCTGAGTCAGGTGATCCATCAGCCTTTCTTGCCGAAGCAAATGCCGATAGTGCAGTAGTCATGAGCACCAGCTCCAGCAACGGGCCGTTCGGCCCGGGCAGCTCGGAAACGGTATCCATCACGGTTGATCACTCTGCCAGTTTGCAACTCACTGTGGCCAGTATGTTAGCCAATACCAATGATGCCTTTGCTGGCATACGCAATTGGAATATTGGCGGACTGGCGGTCGGTGACAGCGCTTCAACCATGGCGCGTGTATATGATGCCGGAACTGAAGCCAATGACGAAACCGCAGGCAGTATGCCGGGACCGGCAGCCATGGGCGAAGGTTTTAATGTTGTCCGGGACGACCTGGATCGGCTGACTGTTCACAGCGGTGTAGTAACCGCCGACGATGGCTTGCTGACATCAGCTCTTAATGAATCACATCGCTGGCTGGGCCAGGCAGCAAAGGTGGTAGTTACGCGGACACAGTAACGGGCTATTATCACTGCACTGTGTGTTGGGTTCGGCCTCTTTATCTCCTACCAAGAGGCCGAACCTGTTTTTAAATTACGGGTTAACGGATGTATTCGGATTATTCGGCACGACCACCACAGGCAAACTGATCACAAAGGTCGAACCCTTGCCCTCCTCACTTTTGACATCGATATCGCCGCCCATAGCGCGGCATAAAGTTCGACTGATCGTCAATCCCAGACCGGTACCTTCATTTTCTACCAGTGTATTGTTATGTGCCTGTTGAAAAGCCTGAAACAAAACAGATGTTTGTGCCTCATTCATACCAATACCGGAATCACTAACACTAAAAAACAAAGTGGCCTCATCTGAGGCATTCGTACGCCGCACATTGAGTTCAATATCACCATTGTGGGTAAACTTGGCCGCATTACTTAACAAATTGAGAATCAACTGCCGCACCCACACACTGTCCGCTACCATTTCCCCAAGATCACCCTCACAATTTACCCGTAGCGTATTATTATTTTTTTTCATCAACATACCAACAGTGGATGACACATCACCTACTAACAAAGCCAGATTAAATGATTCCAGCTTCATTTCCATTTTTCCGGCTTCAATTTTTGATAAATCCAGTACGTTATTAATTAACCTCAAAAGATGATGTCCGGACAAATAGATTTTATTAAGATCAACAGCCAACTCACCTGCACCCAGCACCTTGGCATCATCACGCAACAATTCACTGTAACCAATAATCGCATTCAGGGGGGTGCGTAATTCATGACTCATATTGGCGAGAAACGTACTCTTGGCACGGTTTGCCTGCTCAGCCTGTTCACGCATGATCTGCAAATCAGCCGTACGCACACGGACTAACTCTTCCAGATGATGGCGGTGTGCATGCAACTCTGCTTCGGCTGCTTTCTTTTCAGTGATGTCACGAAAGAAAATAGATAAACCATCAGGGTGCGGATAGATTTGTGTTTCCACCCACACATTCAATGGTGGATAATGAACCTCAAATGCGGCACTAGAACCCTTTTCAACAGCCAATTGAAAAGGCTCATAAAACACAGTAGAAAACGCTGGCAGCTCATCCCACAAAATCTGCCCTAACACATCTTTTCGTAATATTTGAAATAACTGTTCTGCCTGCCGGTTACAATAAGTGATGACATAGTTTTCATCCAATGCCAAATAAGCATCATTGGTAGACTCCAGCAAATGAATAACTCTCTGATTGGCTTTTTGCAAAGAAACTACGGCCATCTTTCGCTCAGTCACATCACGCAAAAATACTTTTATCATCGGCACACCATCGGGCATAATCAGGTTGGCATGCACATCAATAAATAAAGTTTCACCACCTTTTTTTTGAACAACTGTTTCAAAAAATGTTGCGCCGGAGTTTTTTATATCCCGCAAGGCCTGTAAATGATGAACATCTTCGGAAAAATACTGCGCCAGATTATTATTCAATAATTTTCCTGCATCTACACCAAATAATTTTTCTGCGGGTATATTGGCCTCACACACCAACAGGTTTTCATCCAGCACCACAATAGGGCTGTCGGTCATTTCATTTAATATGCGAAAGCGTTCCTGTCTCTGCAATTCGCTATCCATATCGACCACTGCTCTGGACTTATTTTTTGACAATGTATTTATGCTATCAGCCACACCATCGACCTGCACTTCAGTCAGAAACTGGCCCAGCATTTTTGTTACCTGATCTGCCGCTGAAATCTCATCCTCAGAAAACATTTTTTCTGATCTGGCACGGCCAATCACTACTGCACCAAGTATCTCTCCCTGCCGGTAAACAGGCACCACCAACATATGATGCATACCAAATAGCTCTGTAAAAACAGCTTCATCTTCACGAGTATTCGCCAACAACGTAAATGTTGAAACATCACCAGACTCAAGCACCCGGGAAACAATGGAAGCATTAGAAAGACTAACAAGCTGTCGGCTGTTTTTTATTGCAGTGGTTGCTGAGTGCGCCACCACAGACAGGCGGCTGGTTTGTGTATCACAAATCAACACCAGCTGGGAACCTGATGGTAATCGTCGTTTTAAACCGGGAAAATTAGAACGCACACACCATTCGATTGATTCCATCGATTGGGGTGTACTGGGAAAAATATGCGTTACGTCTGATCGTCTGACACTGGACATAGTACAAGTGGATATTTACTGCATACTGCCGCAAATATCTCGACCTCTGTTCACTGAAAATACAAAAAAACAATCGGCAAAATTCTACTCCATGCCAACACCTTTCTGATCTTGATAATCCCGTTCCTTAATATGGGAAAGGCTTTTTCATTTATCAGACATCAGGCACTATCGGCCAGTAAAATTGAAGCTTGAACATTGTCTTTATCGGACTTTATCCTCCATTTTTTGTGGCAACAATGCTGTCACTTCAATCTGATTTCCGCGAACAATCCATTTCACATCAATATCATAAAGACGCATACCAAATAACTGCTTGTCTTCTCGACCAATGCGGTATGCAGGACGTGGGTCCGCTTGCAGAACCTGCTCAATCAACTGACGCAGGTTTGGATATTGCGCTCGCTCCCACATTGCACACTGCGCTGTAGCCAACTCGCCAAATACCACCGTCATTCCACTTTCAGGAGATTGAGCCGCAAAACCACCCAGCGCATCAGGTAAAGCATCGGCATACGGTAAATAAGGTTTAATATCCAACACGGGAGTGCCATCCAGGAAATCCCCTCCCTGTAATTTCAATTGACAATGACCATTGCGGCACTGAATGTCTTCCAGTACGACTGCCGACAGACCAATCGGATTAGGGCGGAAGGGTGAGCGCGAGGCAAATACACCAACACGTTGATTTCCTCCCAGACGTGGCGGGCGCACAGTGGGTTTCCATCCATCACGCAATGCCTGATGAAAAACAAAAACTACCCAGACATGGGAAAACCCCTGTAATTCTGCCAGTGCTTCCGGACAATCATAGGGGGCATATAACTCCAGCGTCGCCGATGCTGCTGTTACCAGTCCGGGTTGCCGCGGAATCCCGAATTTTTCGCGATAACAGGAATGAATAATACCAATGGGCTGAAAATCGTAGCTACACATAATATTTGATGTTAATTGTCGCTAACCTTATGATGGCCACCAACTCTCTGGGACACGCTCCGCATGAAACCATTCAGTTTAAAAAACTTATTCACTAGCAATACCAAAATCGTTAAAGAACGTCGGCATAATCCACGGCCTGCAAGTGACTATGATTTTACAATACTCATTGTGGATGACTCGCGCACGGCGGTTGCCACGTTCACCAAAATGCTTACGCAAGCCGGTTTTAAAACTATCTCGGCCTCTGATGGACTGGAAGGCGTCGCCGCAGCCAAGGAGCATTTGCCTGATCTTATTTTGATGGATGTTGTTATGCCCGGCCTGAATGGTTTTCAAGCCACACGCCAAATACGCAAAAATGACACCACCTCACATATTCCCATTATTATCGTCAGCGGCGAACAACAGGCCACTGAACAATTTTGGGGAAAGCGTGTTGGTGCCAATGCCTTCCTGACAAAACCCGTTGATCGTGGACAACTGTTCGAAGGAATATTTGAAATGATGGATAAAAAAACCGAAGGCCAATAACCCATTTTTAACGGGCTTTCCCTCCCCGGCCCTGGTCAATATTGATACGTCAGTGTCAAAAAATGAAAATTGATGCCTTTGTTTGGCACACGAACAGAACCATTGGAATAATGCTGGAATTTATAAGCAAACCCCCATTGGTTTCGTTTGCCTATATTTGCACCAATACCCAACATATCTGCAAACTGAAAGTTTGAACCAAATTCATGTTCCTGGAAACGGCTGACGGTAAACAAAGAAATACCGACGCCCACATCGACATATGGCTGAACATAGCCCTCTTTTCCCGTAAAACGAAACATTGGTGTAAAACCAACCGTCATATTAACCCCTGTCTGACTGGAGTCTCTGGTGCTCTGCCATCTGGAAAAATCCAACTGCCAATAAGAACTCACGTTCCAGCCGAACACCTCCAAAAGATTGTCATTCCAATCCCACTGTGCGCCTGCACGCACCACAGAAACATGGTCACCACCACCAATTTCCATCGTCATGCCTCTGGCTTTAAGTGGATTAGTTGCAACAATCAGCGCAGCGGTTGTGGCCACCGACATTTTCCACACAAGAGACTCCAGCGGTTGACCGGCATGCACCTGTGTTGAACAAAAAGAAAAAAGAAAAAGTGCCATCAATGAGGCTTTCAATGAACCTTTCAATGGTGAAATAGAAAAAATACGCATGTACTTGCATTACCGTGTAAGTTTATGGAGGCTGCGCAGTATATCGGAGGGTATTTATCCGGTCCAGAAACCTGTGCCATCTAATAAATAACACTTGATAACAAGCAAAAAAACATATGCAAATTATCACAGACTTCTTAAACATCAGTAGCGGTATCATCTGGAGGCCCATTATGCTGGTGTTATTATTGGGCACAGGGGTGTATCTCACCCCTGGCCTCAGAGCCATGCCCTGGCGCAGTGTTCTGGATGTAGATTACCGCACTCGTCGGCATGGCCACCAAATACAGTGAGGCAGTACTGGCGGTAAAGTATCGCGAAATGGACGAGCGCGCTCACTACGTAGGTGGCCCCATGTATTACATCAGAAACGGGCTGGGCAATAACTGGAAATGGCTAAGTATTGCCTTTGCTCTGTTTGGCATGATCGCCGCCTTTGGCATCGGCAATATGGTGCAAGCCAACTCCGTCGTCGATGCCATGCACACGACCTTTGCCATCCCGGAATGGGTTTCGGGTGGCGTAATGATGGTTTTGACGGCTATTGTTGTTCTCGGCGGCATCAAACGCATCGCCGTGGTAGCCGGCAAACTGGTACCATTTATGGCTCTGGCCTACATCACGAAAAATAATGGGGTGTTTTCCTGTTATCGGGCGTAAAAAACCTTGATTAGCGTCTGCGCCCCTGGCAACAACTGATGTAACAATTTTTTATCGCCATCCCGATAATAATTTTCCATTTTATGAATGCCGACATGTGGCTCTTCGGGTTTAAAAAAATTGAGGTTACCGTGTTGCGCAAAATAATAAGCCGACATCAGTTCAGCATCACCCCAGGTGGATAGCTGCTTTTTATAAAATGCGATAACCGTTTCGTAATCATCCGTAGTTATCAATTCAATAATCGGCAGGCCTTCGTATTTTGGCGGCCGTTCTTTCACCGCAAAAGTACGAATAATAACGGCACCGGGATAAGCAGGAATACCCACCCGTGCAGCTTCGGGGATTACCGAATCACGAGCACTTTGTGCCTGATAATTGTCTGCTATATCAGCAGAAATCTGGGGGCGTGGGGCGAAAGGTTCCGCAGCCACATTCATCGACATACTGCCTAAAAAAAGAAAAAGGCCACCGACGCTCGCGGCAGCCTTGCTGACAACATTCAATTTCATAATTTTCTCTGTCTAGGTTTTGTGTTTAATGCTTGTATTCAAAAAGCGGCTTACATAACAAACTATTGCGGTAGCCACAAACCGACATATTCATTGACATCAGCTTCCACCAGTCGCCCACCCACATACAGTTTTTCCACCTCGTCACGGTCAATGGTTTTTTCCATACCATCCGGGTATTCGTAACGCCATTCCTTATTGATCACCAATTCAAACATGGTCACCATAATGTCATCAAAGCGTATCGCATGCTCATCAGCCAGGCCTTTAAACTCGGCAATACGCAAGCCCCGCCCCAGCTTTTCGGCTTCTTCCTTTGCCAACGCAGCCAAGGCGATATCCCACTTTGGCACGTCTTCGTCAAACCCTTTTAATGCGTCAATCACCATGTCTGCCTCTCAGTATCGTTTAGGGGTCATATGACTTCCCTGCCCCTCTCCCATTAGCGGATAAAAAGTGTAACCACAAGCGAGTCAGCCTTCAAGCTGAAACCGTTTTTGCACGGCACCAAAGTCACCTGTTTACGCCGAAAAGCTCACTCCGGTGCCACCCATACCACAATAACCATCAGGGTTTTTCGCCAGATATTGCTGATGATAATCTTCAGCAAAATAAAATGGTGGTGCGGTGATGATTTCAGTGGTGATCAACGGATAGCCAGCCACTGTTAATTGGCTTTGATAACGTGCCTGTGTTTCTTCTGCCAGCTGCCGCTGTGTTTCATCGTACACATAAATACCTGAGCGATATTGTGTGCCGCGATCATTGCCCTGGCACATACCCTGCGTAGGGTCATGCCCCTCCCAGAACAGTTTCAATAATGTGGCAAAAGGCACCATTTCCGGGTCAAACACCACGCGCACAACTTCATTATGGCCCGTCTGACCACTACACACCTCCTCATAAGTAGGGTTGGGTGTAGCACCGGCAGCATAGCCTGCTGCCGTGGAATACAC
>WFQM01000021.1 GCA_015487095.1 Gammaproteobacteria bacterium
AATCCTCGAAGTTTTATGAAGAAAACCGAAAAAAAGCGGTTTTTGCAGGTTTTTAGTGGAAGGTTTGCTTTATTATAGCTTTCTTCGCGCCAAGAATGGAGTGGTTTTTTATATTAAATCATGAGGTTAGATGGTTTTCGGGCGGGCACTATATAAGTTATTTAACTTCCATTCCTAAGTTATTTACGCCAGAAAGCCGGTGTCAACAACACCAGTAAAGTGAAGATTTCCAAGCGCCCCAACAACATGGCAAAACACAAAATCCATTTTGCGGTGGAATTGATATCACCATAATGCGCACCGACGTCACCCAGGCCAGGACCAAGATTGTTCATGGAGGCCGCTACAGCGGAAAAGGCGGTGATCTGATCCAGCCCGGTCATCATGATCAATAACATCATTACCGCGAATGATGCGATATATAGCGCAAAAAACCCCCACACCGCATTAATGACCCGCTCGGATAATGGCTTGTTACCAATTTTAACGGGAATCTGCGCATTAGGATGAATCAGCCGAAAGATTTCTCGCAACCCCTGCTTAACCAGCAACAAAAACCGGACCACTTTGAGTCCGCCGCCTGTGGAGCCCGCACAACCACCGATAAAGCTGGTAAACAATAATAATACCGGCAAAAACCCCGGCCAGTTGTAATAATCTGTCGTGGTAAATCCACTGGTTGTACCAATGGATACCGCCTGAAAAATGCCATGATGAAGCGCATTGCCAACGGTATCAAAAGTCTTTGTCTGGTAGAGATAAACAGTAGTAATAACAGCGCTGACCGATAATACGAAAAAATAGGTGCGCACTTCCGGGTCATACAAATAAGGCTTCAAACTCATTCCGCGCCAGGCCAAAAAGTGTAACGCGAAATTGATACCCGCAAGCAGCATGAATACTACGGCCACCATTTCGATAAGCATGCTGTCAAAGTAACCGATGCTGGCATCATGTGTGGAAAAACCGCCAATGGCGATAGTGGAAAAACTGTGTGCAATGGCATCAAAACCACTCATGCCCGCTAGCCAATAGGCCAGGGCACAGCTGACTGTTAACCCCAAGTAGATGTACCACAACGCCTTAGCTGTTTCCGTGATACGCGGCGTGAGCTTGCTGTCTTTCATCGGCCCTGGTGTTTCAGCGCGATACAGCTGCATGCCACCGATGCCCAGCATGGGCAAAATGGCAACGGCCAGCACGATAATGCCCATACCGCCCATCCATTGCAGTTGCTGCCGGTAAAACAGAATGGCATGTGGCAAATCATCAATACCCGTAAGTACGGTTGCACCAGTGGTGGTCAGCGCTGAAATGGATTCAAATACGGCATCCGTCAATGACATGTGGGGGGTTTCCGCTAACAGGAACGGTAACGAACCTGACAGGCCTAACACCAGCCAGAACACAGCGACAATAATAAATCCACCGCGTAAACGTACTTCCATTTTTACCTTGCGCACCGGAAACCATGTCACTAGCCCCATGGTCAGCGTCGCAATAAATGCGCCAAGAAAAGGATAAACTGCACCATCGCCGTACCACAAGCCCACTGCGGCGGGAGGCAGTGTGGTGAAACTGAATACCATCAATAACAGTCCGACGATGCGTTGAATAACAGCGCGTTGCATTGGAATTACAAGGAAAAGAGAAAAGAGGGAAAGAAGCCGAAAATACACAGGCCATCAGACTGAAACAAGGTCATTTTTTCCTTTCCCTTTTTATCTTTATTATTCTTTTCTCTGCTTTCACAGAAAAGTGACGCCAACCTGAAACAAGCGCTCTACATCCGGAATACGTTCTTTGTCTACGACAAATAAAATGACATGGTCATCCGCTTCGATCACGGTATCGTGGTGGGCAATGATAACTTTGTCATCCCGCACAATAGCACCGATATTTGTACCCACGGGCAACTTGATGTCTTCAATGGCACGTCCAACGACTTTGGATGATTTTTCATCGCCATGTGCCACAGCCTCAATGGCTTCCGCGGCACCCCGACGCAGGGAATGCACGGCGGTGACGTCACCACGGCGCACATGGGTTAACAAGCTGCCAATAGTGGCCTGTTGCGGTGAGATGGCGATATCAATAATACCGCTTTGCACCAGATCAACATAAGCGGCGCGATTTATCAGCGCCATGACTTTTTGTGCACCGAGACGTTTGGCCAGCATCGCGGAAAGAATGTTGGCTTCATCATCATTGGTGACTGCACAAAACACGTCGGTGTGCTCGATATTTTCATCCATCAACAATTCTTCATCGGCAGCGTCACCATGTAGCACGATGGTTTTTTCCAGGTCGATAGAAATACGCTTCGAGCGTTCAGCATTATGGTCGATCAGTTTGACCTGATATTTATATTCCAGTGCCTTGGCGAGGCGTGTACCGATATTGCCGCCACCCGCAAGTATGACTCGTTTGACCGGGCGATCCAGGCGTCGTAATTCTTTCATTACCACACGAATATGGCGTCTTGCCGCGATGAAAAAGACCTCGTCATCTGCTTCAATGACAGTGTCACCGTCGGGGGCAATGGCGTGACCGCGACGATAAATGGCGGCCACCCGTGTTTCTATGCCTGGCATATGTTCACGCAGGGTTTTTAAGGCCTGACCCACCAGTGGGCCGCCATAATAAGCGCGCACGGCCACCAGTTGCACCTTGCCCCCGGCAAAGTCCAGCACCTGCAAGGCTCCCGGGTGTTCAATCAGTCGTTGCACATAGTCAGTGACCAGTTGCTCAGGGCTGATGAGCACGTCCACCGGTAGCGCTTCCTGTGTGAATAATTGAGGGTGGGATAAATAACCGACACTGCGTACCCGGGCAATTTTAGTGGGTGTGTGAAACAGGGTGTAGGCCACCTGACAAGCGACCATGTTGATTTCATCGCTATTGGTCACAGCCAAAATCATGTCTGCATCTTCAGCACCGGCGCGTGCCAGTACTTCAGGATGAGCGGCTTCTCCCACCACGGTGCCGATATCCAACCGGTCGCGCAGGGTTTCAAGTTTGGTTTCGTCGATATCCACCACGGTGATGTCACTTGCCTCGGTGGCCAGCACTTCTGCCACCGAGGTGCCTACCTGACCCGCACCCAATATAATTATTTTCATAAATCCCTGACTTATTTAGCGGCCCGCTCGTCGCGTATCAATTCCCAGAGTACGCAGTTTGCGGTAAAGGTTTGTCCGTTCCATGCCCACCAGCCTGGCCACTTTGCCCACGCTGCCACCCGCCTGTTGTAAATGATATTCAAGATAGGCCTTTTCAAATTGCTCACGCGCCTGACGTAAAGGCAAATCAAAATTTGCCGGGTCCATGTTCCCAAATGATACTGCACCAGCACCCAGTGCTGCCTCCACTTCATCCAGTCCAATATCGGTTTCCAGTCCTAGCACCAGTAAACGCCGTACTAAACCTTCCAGCTCGCGGATATTGCCCGGCCATTCATAGTGACGCAAGCGATTTTGTGCCGCCACCGTAAAATTACGATAAGGCAAGGCTTCTTTATCTACTAATAGATTAACGTAATAAACCAGCAGCTCGGTGACATCTTCCACATGCTCTCGCAGGGCTGGCACATGCACCGGTACAACATTAAGTAGATGATACAAATCTTCACGAAAACGGCCAGCGCGAATTTCCTGTTCCAGGTCATAGTGGGTGGCGGTGATAATACGCACATCCAGAATCAATGATTGGCTGCCGTTCATGCGCACCCATTTGCCCGTGCTCAAAACAGCAAACAGGCTATCCTGCATATCAGCATCCAGCTCGGCGACATCGTCGAGAAACAGCGTGCCACCTTGTGCCTGTTCGAGAAAACCGGGCTGAATATCTGCGCCCTCTTCTTTACCGAACAACAATACATCACCTTGGCCATCATGAAATTGCCGGGTATGCACACCAATAAACGGGCCATGCTGTCGCGCAGAGCGCGCATGAATATATTCGGCGCTGAATGTTTTCCCGCTGCCTGGCTCACCATAAAACAACACGGTTCCCGAATTATGCGCCAGTTTTTCCAGTTGTTCGCGCAACAATTGAATTTGCACCGTCTTACCTACTGGCGGCACGGGTTGTAACGGCACTCGTTGCAGATTATTCGGCGTATTTTGTTTTGCCTCCATCAGGGTATGTTCAACAGTGTGCAACAATTTGGCTAACGACAGAGGTTTTTCAATAAAATCTTTCGCACCCAGACGAGTCGCTTCTACTGCTGTTTCCACATTGCCATGGCCGGACATCATAATTACTGGTGCAGTCATGGTCAGATCACTGGAAAACTCTTTTAACAGGGTAATGCCGTCAATGTCAGGCATCCAGATATCCAGCAAAATCATATCGGGGGTTTTCTGACGCACCAAATGCCGTGCCGCCTCACCATTTTCTGCAATGGCCACTGCATAGCCTTCATCTTCCAGAATATCTTTTACCAGTGTGCAGATATCCGGTTCATCATCCACCACTAAAATATAAGGTTTCATTATTTTGCTTTGTCTTTATGCAAGAGTTTGTTATCTGCTATTTTGCGCCTGTCGCGTTTCTGCAACGGGCGTTATATCGTTTTTTAAGGCTGGCAAACGTATCACAATTCGTGCGCCACCTTTTGTTCGGTTTTCTGCGTACAGAATACCGTTATGTTCTTCGACAATACGCTTAACCACGGCCAATCCCAAACCGCTGCCTTTTGGTTTATTGGTGACATAGGGTTCAAACAGGTTTTCCAGCATATCAGGAGGAATGCCTGGGCCATTGTCTTCAATTTTGATCTCCACAACGTGTTCCGAGGCATGTTCCATTTCCTGCAAATGAATGTCTATTCTACCCTGCGGTGTATCAGACAGCGACTCGATGGCATTACGAATCAGATTGTGCAGCAATTGCCGAATACGACCGACATCAGCCTCCACCATCGGTGTTGATTCTTTGCCATGCACGAATAACTTGATTTTCTGCTTTTCCCCCGCATACAAATCCAGCACTTCACCAATCAGGACTTCCAGCACCAACGGCGACGGCTGTAGTTTTGGTGCGCGTGCATATTCAGAAAAGGCCTCCACCATGTCTTTCATTGATTGCACTTGCTGCACAATGGTGTGTGTGGAGCGATCCAGCACTTCGGCATCTTCCGGTGCCATTTTGCCAAGATATTTATGTCGTAAACGTTCTGCGGAAAGTTGAATAGGCGTTAACGGGTTTTTGATTTCGTGTGCCAGGCGTCGCGCCACTTCACCCCAGGCAGCATCACGCTGTGCCTGAATCATCGCCGTCACATCATCGAACACTACGACAAATCCTGATGTCATGCCTTTTACACCGGGCAGTCTTGCGCCCTGACACATCAAGGTTTTGTGTCGTCCGAAACCGGTTAATGCAATTTCTTCACGCCAGTCATCGGCATCATCGTCAATGTATTTTGCGATGGCGGTAATAAATGTTTTCAGCTCCGGTGCATCATGTTCAATTTGCGCCAGACTTTTACCCATGGCGGCATCCATATCCTGCTCCAGAATGTGGTTGGCCGCAGCGTTGACCGCGCGCATACGTTGATTTTTATCCAGTGTGATAACCCCGGATGAAAGCCGACCCAGCACAGCACGTAAATAGTTTTGCTCACGCTCGGCCCGATGCTGACTTTTTTGCGCATCCCGTTGTGCCTCGGAGACCTTGTTGGTCATATCCATAAAAGATTGCACCAATGCCCCCAGTTCATCTGTGCGTGTAACCGGTAGTTTTTTCTGATAATTACCTGATGCTACGGCGCGTGTACCAATGGCCAGAATGCGTATCGGCGCAACCAGTCGCTGGGCAAAAAAGAAAGCTGCCCATACGGCTGACAGTAGGGTTACCAACAGCACCAGCGACAACGTAAAACTAAAACTTTGTTTCAGCGGGTCACGCAAATACACCAGTTCTTTGTATTGAGTAATGGCCGACTGCACACCATCTGCCAGCACACTGACTCGCGCATCTATCGGGTACAACATAAACAATACACGCGGATCAACAGCAACACTCGACGCATCTATTTGCACTGCGGCGCGAATATGCAAACCCATGTTGTCCATGGGAGCCAGCCCCACGTAATCATGTTTGTCGCGCACCTGCGACAAAATCGAACCGCCGGGTTTTTGCGGGATAATGGTCATGGTGTCAGCGCTTGAGGAGGCAATGACCCGCCCGCTTTGAAATAGCAGAGTAAGTTCGCTGGCACCACTTTCGTCGCGCAATTCATTCAGTCTGAACATAACGATTGCGTTCGGTGTTTCCCTTAGTTCAGCAGCAATGGCCCGTGTCTGCTTGAGCCGGTCACGCATACGCATATCCAGCGATGAGCGACTCAGTTCCAGTGAGTCTTCCATGGCGCGCTCTACGCGCACATCAAACCAGCTGTCGATGCCTTTTTGCAAAAAGCCTAACGAAAAATAGAAAACAATGGAGACGGGCACCAATGCCATAACCACAAATATCATCACCAGCCTGACAGTCAGTCGCGAACCCGTAGCGGCCCGACGATACTGGCGCACCAGACGTACCACATCGATACCGATCAAACCCACCAGTACGATCAGCCCCAATACGTTGACCACCACCAGCATCACATGCATGCGCCCGAACTGACCGGAGTTTTCTGTTGCCGCGCTCAACAACCATAATGAGCCGAGCATAAAAATAGCCATGATGATGACCGGTACCACGCTGGTGGACATGCGCCGCAGCCATACCAGTAATTTACCCATCACAGTTGGCCTGCTGTGCAAAGCGGCTAATCACAAATCCCATGAGTACCACCCACTGTTCAGCCACCACTCACTGGAAATATAGGCTTTAAGCTGCATGGGTACAGGCAAACTGCCCAAGTCCAGGCGGGAACGGGCGCGCACCTTGTAATGTTCTTTTGGTTGCAACAAATGGGCATCCAGAATAGGTAACTGTTCAATTTTACCCAAGGCATCCAGAGTCGCATCTAACGTGGAATAGACAAATTGAGAGCCACTGTTGATGTTGCGCAATAAATATTGGTCAGCCAACGTGTGGTATTGAATTTCGTAACGTTGCTCCAGGCTGGCCAGCACGCTGTCCCACAGATAACGACTGGGCGTATAAACCTCGATATCCAGAATGATGGTGAGCGTAACGCCATTATCCAGCGCCGTCAGTGCCTGCGGTGTGAGCTTTAACTCCAGGTTTGCATCCAGGCGATAAATATCACCGACTAATTCTGTTTTTGCATCATGCACGGTAAACAACGGAGTGGCTGCGGTCGCTTCCAGCGTGAGGCCACTGAAAACCAGCAATGCGGCCATTAAGCCGCAGCACCTGTTTTTGGTATTTATGCTGTTTTTTCCAAACATGCGTAATAAAACCCGTCCATACTGTTGTTTCCCGTCAGCACTTGTTGTCCCACCATGGCGGGCATCCCCCATGGTACGTTTATTGTTTTGAGCTGCACATCCGACTGCCTGTTCACAAACGCCGTTATTTGTCCGGCGTTTTCTTCAGGCAGTACCGAACACGTTGCGTATACCAGCATACCGCCAGGCTTGAGCAAGGGCCAGATGGCATCCAGTATTTGTGCCTGCAATGTCACCAGCTTTTTGATATCAGATGCACGGCGTAATAATTTGATATCGGGATGGCGACGGATCACTCCGGTGGCCGAGCAGGGTGCATCCAACAGAATACGGTCAAACAACTGACCATCCCACCATTCTTTTGGCGTACAGGCATCACCCACAATGCACCGGGCGGTTTTACCCAAGCGTTGCAGATTCTCCTCCACTCGTTGCAGGCGAGTGACGTCCACATCCACCGCTGTCATTTCCACCTCGGCCAGCTCCAGCATGTGCGCGGTTTTGCCGCCAGGTGCTGCGCACACATCAAGCACACGCTGCCCTGATTTCAGCGCCATCAAACCCGCTGCTTGTTGTGCGGCTTCGTCCTGCACCGATAGCCAGCCCTCGGCAAAACCCGGCAATACTGTCACATCCTGCGGGTGTTCGAGTCGAATGGCGCTTGCGGTGAATTCACTGCAACTGGCCGCAATGTCATTTTTTTTCAATCGCTGCAAGTAATCATCTGCGCTGATTTTTGCCGTGTTGATGCGCAGACACATGGGGGGGCGCTGATTATTGGCCGTCAGTATCGTCTGCCAATCTGTGGGCCAAGCCTCGCGTAGCGTGTTGATCAACCATTGCGGGTGTGACCAGAGCCCTTCCTCCGAGGCATCGGCCTGCGCCAATAATTTTTCCTGCTGGCGCTGAAAATTACGTAACACACCATTCACCATGCCCCGTGCCCAGATTTTTTTAAAAGTCACCGTAGCGGCTACCGTTTCTGACACAGCGGCATGATCCGGCACCCGCATGTGTATTAACTGATACAGACCCAGTAACAACAGCGCTTGCACGTCTGTATCTTTTTCTTTCAGCGGTTTTTTTAACAGGTTGGCGACCATGAGTGACAGACGATGATATTCGCGCAGCACGCCGTAACACATCTCCTGAATCAGCGCGCGATCATCGCTTAGTGTAGGTGGGATATTTTCCATGGCGCGGGATAGGGAGCGTCCATCGCGGATGACCTGACTGAGAATACGTGCAGCCGTGGCTCGTGGGTTTTGTTTTGGTGGAGACATCAATCAGAGTCCGCGTGGGCAAAAAAACGTGCCCACCCTACGCCTGTGACCCAGGAACCTGTTTGTAAACAGAGGTCGTAGGGTGGGCACGTTTTTTGTGCCCACGCGGATTCTGGCAATGCACTATCCAAGCTGAACACCCAGCAAACGATGGGCATTAAGAAATTGTTCGGCATTCAGTGCCTTGCCGCCGGGTAACTGCAACTGATGAATGCGCAACACACCGTCGCCAGTGGCGACATCGATACCCTCACGGGATTCGGTCAGCACGGTGCCCGGTGTTGCATCACTGCTCCCATCCATGGCCTCAGCCGACCAGATGCGCAGATTTTTATCATCAACACGAGTGAAGGCCACAGGCCAGGGATTAAAAGCACGTACAGTACGTGACAACACCTGCGCCGATTGCGCCCAGTCAATTTCCGCCTCCGCTTTTTGCAGCTTCTCGGCATAGTTGGCATCAGCATTGTTTTGTTTTTCCGGCACTGCGCTACCATCAGCCAGCAATTTCAGGGTATCGCAGAGAGCCGTCGCTCCCAAAACAGCTAGCTTGTCGTGTAGGCTTTCGGCCGTGTCGGTGTTTTCAATGGGGCACATGACCTTGTGCAGCATGTCACCGGTATCCAGGCCTACGTCCATTTGCATAATGGTAACGCCGGTTTGCTCGTCTCCCGCTAGAATTGCCCGCTGAATGGGCGCAGCACCACGCCAGCGTGGCAGTAACGAAGCATGTACATTGATACAACCCAGGCGTGGCGCAACCAACACCGGCTCGGGCAGGATCAGGCCATAGGCCACCACCACCAACACATCAGCCTGCCAGTCCGCCAGTATTTGCTGGGCCTGTTCGTCACGCAGACTCACCGGCTGTAGTACGGGCAGATCATGCGCCTGTGCCAACGCTTTTACCGGACTGGCAGTGAGTTTGCGGCCACGACCGGCCGGGCGATCCGGTTGGGTGTATACCGCCAGCACGTCATGTTCGGCATTCAACAACGCCTGCAAACTGCTGGCCGCGAACGCCGGGGTGCCGGCAAAAATAATTTTCAAGCCTTCGGCCACAGTGTTTCCTTCTGGGGTTTGTCTGGAAATTACGTCATCACATCGTGTGCTGGCGCATTTTTTCCATCTTTTTGCGAATACGGTTGCGTTTCATTTCCGACAGATAATCCACAAACAGCTTGCCATCGAGGTGATCTATTTCATGCTGAACACACACCGCCAGCAGGTCATCTACCGTCGATTCCTGTATATTTCCGTCACGATCCAGATAGCGCACAGTGATTTCTTTTGCCCGGGAGACAGGCTCATAAATACCCGGCACAGACAAACAGCCCTCGTCCATTTTTTCATCACCGCTGCGCTTAACGATTTCCGGATTGATGAAACATTCCGGCTGACTTTTGTCTTCCGAAATATCGATAACGATCACCCGCTTCAGTACGTTTACCTGCACTGCCGCCAGGCCAATGCCCGGCGCACTGTACATGGTCTCGAACATGTCATCCACCAATGTGCGGATGCTGTCATCCACTGACACCACCGGTGCGGCTTTTTGACGTAATTTAGGATCAGGAAACTGTAAAATAGTGAGTATGGACATGTGAACTCGGTCAAATTCGGGGTAACAGGCAAAAGATATGATAATTGCTGCCGACATTATACCCAAAGCAATGAAGCTTTAGGTCTGAATCTTCATCACTTTGCACACATATTCAGCAAAGACTTGTGACATCAATAAATGGCACTGCTCAAAAACGCGCAAAAATGATACATTCAAATCAGGTTTAGCATTTGCGCTTATCCTGTTAATTTTAAAATGCTTCGCTGGAGTCTGGAATATGATTCGTCTAAACTCGGGCAAACTGATAAACAGAGGGATCATCGTGTTGATGAAAGTATTATCTGTTAAAAAAAATCCGGCCTTTAAAAAATTTTTGAGCCTGATCATTCTTGGTCTGGCCATCACTGGCAGCGTAGCGCTGGCGGATACCATCAAACTCAAAGCTGACCACCCGGATAAATATACGGTGGTAAAGGGTGATACCCTCTGGGATATCTCCGCGCATTTTTTGCAAAGCCCATGGAAATGGCCCGAAGTATGGAGCTATAACCCGCAAATCGAAAACCCTCACCTTATTTATCCCGGTGATGTGGTGTATCTCGAATATGATGCTCAGGGACGACCGATTTTGCGCGTCAGTCGTGGTCAGGCGACCGTAAAAATGTCGCCACAGGTACACGCCACTCGTGTTGATACCCCCATTGCCAGCATTCCACTCAACGCCATTGAACAGTTTTTGGGTGAGCCTCGTGTACTCAGCCAACGTGAAATCGACAATGCCGGTTATGTGCTTTCTGGCAAAGATGCACGTTTGATGTCCGGTTCCGGCGACCGTATTTATGCCCGAGGCCTGATCCCCGGCGAAGATCCCAACTCCACTTATGCCGTATTGCGCATTGGTAAACCCTATCGTAACCCCGGAGCCAAACCCGGGGACATCCTTGGCTACGAAGCCCTGCATGTCGCCGATGCTCAAGTGGAAGATTTTGGTGATCCCTCCACCCTGCGCGTCAAAGACTCCACCCGCGAAACCCTGGTGGGAGATCGTCTGATTCCAAAAAAGGCCTCGGGACTTGATCAGGCGTTTATTCCCAAGCCACCCGAAATCCCGGTGGAAGGTCAAATTATTGCCGTCATTGATGGCGTCTCCCGCGTTGGCCAATTTCAGACTGTAGTGCTTAACCAGGGCGAACAGGACGGTCTGGAAACCGGCCATGTACTGGCAGTATTCCGAGCAGGCAAAGTCGTGCGTGATTACAATGCCAAAAAACGCGGCGAAAAAGTCACTTTGCCGGATCAGCGCGCCGGTATCGTACTGGTGTATCGCACTTTTGACCGCGTCAGCTATGCGCTGGTCATGGAAGCCGAACGTGATATGGCCGTGTATGATTATGTACGGAATCCATAACACTTTTCAAAACTAAAACCTCAGCACCCGGCCCATGGAGGGGCTCCGCTTTGGACATATTCCGCCATTCTTCGCGGTCCCTTGGTGCTACACCACCTCCGGTGTCGCACACAATTGCCGAGCCTGCACCAGTACCTGATATCGACACCCTGCGTCACTGGCTTGCCCTGCTGCATGCTCCGGGAGTGGGCGCGATTCGTTTTTTGCGTATCCTCGAACATGAGCCTGACCTGCCCCGGTTTTTTGCAAATCGTGGAGCCTCCAGTAATGAGTTAAGCCTCCCGCCCAAACTACGCCGCTATCTGGCAAAGCCCAATTGGCAAGCCGTGGATGCTGCGCTGGCCTGGGCCGAAGATAGGCACTGCTACATCATTGGCCTGCTTGACCCCCGCTATCCTGCATTACTGAAAGAAATTCCTGATCCACCCCCCATTCTGTTTATACGCGGTGATATCGACCTGCTCAGCCAGCCTCAGTTGGCTATGGTGGGCAGCCGCAATCCCAGCGCCAGCGGCTCCCAGCTCGCTCATGATTTTGCAAGCTCACTGAGCCGCTGCGGCCTGACAATTACCAGTGGCCTGGCTCTGGGGATTGATGCTGCAAGCCATCAAGGCGCGCTGAATGCCGGCGGCAAAACCATTGCCGTGGCTGGCACCGGACTGGATCGCATTTATCCGGCCCGTCACCGGGAACTGGGGCATCACATTGCTGAACAAGGAGCGTTGGTCAGCGAATTTCCACCTGGCACGCCCCCCATCGCCAGTAATTTTCCACGCCGTAACCGCATTATCAGTGGACTCAGTCTGGGCACGCTGGTGATCGAAGCTGCACTCAAAAGTGGTTCACTGATTACTGCGCGGCTCGCCGCTGAACAGGGGCGTGAGGTATTTGCCATTCCCGGCTCTATTCACAACCCGTTGGCCAGGGGCTGTCATATGCTCATCCAGCAAGGAGCCAAACTCACCATGGAAATCAGTGACATCCTCGAAGAACTTGCACCATTGGTCACCTTTGTTGCTGAACATGAGAACACACCCACAAACGCCACACCGGTCAGTGAGCCTGTATTTTCTGACCATCCGTTTCTTGAAAAAATGGGATTCGAACCCATATCCATTGATGCACTGGTAGAACGCAGCGGATTGACGGCAGAGGCCGTTTCCTCCATGCTGTTGACACTGGAAATACAGGGAATTGTGGCCTCAACTGGCGGCTTGTATAGCCGGATAAATTGAGTGGGATTTTCAGCTCAGATAGTTGTCACAATCACTAACAACAGCTAATTTTCATCGCGAAAATACGATATAAGTAGGTACCCATGAAAGAAGACGCACTCGACGTACTTATGTATCTCTTCGAGAATTATATGGACGACGATATTGCCATGGAGGCGGATCCCGAAATTCTCAAAACCCAGCTCCGCGAAGCAGGCTTTCTCAACGCAGAAATCAACAAAGCCTTCACTTGGCTGGAAGATTTATCTGTGCTGCAAGAGGGCGCTGACACACATGCCTCATACGGGGGACGTTCCATTCGTGTTTTCAGTCCAACGGAAGAAAAAAAGCTGGATGTCGAATGTCGAGGTTTTTTGATCTTTCTGGAACAAATGGGAGTGCTTACCGATGCCAGCCGCGAACTGGTCATCAATCGCATCATGGCACTGGAATCACTGGAGATTGACCTGGATCAAGTCAAATGGGTAGTGCTAATGGTGTTATTCAATCAGCCAGGATTGGAAGAAGCCTTTACCTGGATGGAAAACATGGTAATGGAAGAGTTTCAGCAGCCGCTGCATTAAGCCATAGGCGGCCAATATAGACATCACTTTGCTTAAAAGCGAAAGGCAAAAAGAGTTCGGGTTGCATTTTTAATAATATAACTTTGATGAATATAGTTGTCCTTTGGGGTTATTTTAATCTCTTGCAGCTTGGCGCTTGTGATGTTTGCCTGCCATCGGCTAGCTTCTTTTTTAGATAGCGCCTTTCATCCTCTGAAGTTGGGTCGTCTTAACGACAACAGCGGATTAGCGCTGTTCGAGTACGTAACGCCAATTAATAAAATTTGTTTTCCCCTTTAGGTCTTGTCTTAAATCGTTTATACGCCCATTGATACTGGGCTGGGCATTGCAGCACGCATTGCTCAATAGCCTGATTAAGGTGGGTTGCTTTTTGCACGTCATCACCCTCTATCAATGGAGCACCTGTTTTTTGAATATGCAAATGATAACCCCGACCTTTCGGTAAACGCTCTGCATAAATCATAAATACCATTGCCCCAGTTTTTGCAGCAAGGCGGGAGATCAAGGTCATCGTATTGGCTTGTATACCAAAAAATGGGGCAAATACACCGGAGGTTTGATCCGGTTCCTGGTCAGGTAGAATAGCAACCAGTTCTCCACGTCCCAAGGCCTTGTAAAGAGTCCGCACGCCACCCGCGTCGGTGCGCGCCAGAGTAGCGCCCGCCCGTTCGCGGGCATTACGCATCAGACTGTCCAGTTCCTGAATTCGGGGGGGGCGATACAGGGTGGTCATGGGTCCGCAGCGCGAACAGTAAAGCCCGGCCACTTCCCATGCTCCCAAATGCGGCGCTGCCAGAATCATGCCCTTGCCACTCGCCATGGCTTCTTTCAGCAATGATGCGCCACTGACTTCCTGTATTTTGGCCAGAATATCTTCCGCTGGCCACAACCACAGCCCTCCGGTTTCCAGTGCTGCCTTGGTCGTTTCCTGCAAGCTTTCACGCACCAGCTGGCTGCGTTGCTGTGGTGTCCATTCGGGAAAACAGCGGTCAATATTGCAGCGGGCGACATGTCGCATCTGGTTGTTAAAATGATTCAACAAGCTTCCCAGTCCAGCGCCCAAGGCATGGCTTGCAGGCAAAGGCAGCAGGGACGTAAGCCGCAATAGCAATTTAATGACAATAATGCGCATTGTCACACACCGGTTTCCAATGAGGTGGCCGGGGTTTTGTTCAGCGCGTCTGACCAAGCATCAGCGACATTGTCCTCGTCTCGTGAATAAAACCGGGAGTCCATTAGCGGCTTGAGCGTGCTCAATAAACTTTTGAATAACAGTTTGTTATTTTGCTCTTCGGTGGCCAACAACGTTTTCATGTGCTGGCGTTGTGTGGGCATCTGAAAACAAGCGGGACAACTATCGGGAATCACTGGCAACCCGGCAGCTTCGGCAAAAGCGGCGGTCTGCTGTTCTCGCGCATACACCAGCGGACGGATAACCCGTACATCACCCGCATCATTTTGGTAGCATGCCTTCATGGTGCGCAGTTGTCCTCCATGAAAAGCCGATAGCAAAAAGCTTTCCGCGAGATCATCCAGATGCTGCCCCAGTGCCAATACGTTGTAACCTTCATCGCGCAAAATGCGATACATAATGCCGCGTTTAATACGTGAGCAAAACGCACAATAAGAGGGTTTACCCATGTGTTTTTTGGCCTGTTCCATAATAGGTTGGGCTTCAAAAAAATACGGAATACCCAGCCCGGCCAGATAAGGCTTGAGACGAGCAGGCTCAAAGCCCTCCACCATAGGGTCCACTGTCAACGCACCCACCTCGAAATGCACAGGGGCACACCGCTGAAAATGCAACAATAAATGCAGCAACGAAAGTGAATCTTTACCTCCGGAGAGACCGACCAGAATACGGTCACCTTCGCGGATCATTTTATGATCACTGATCGCTCGTCCCACTGGATGCAACAGGGACTTAGGAAGGGAAAATACTTTTTTCATGGGTGCGTAGTGTACCTTGCCAGTTGTAAATTCAGGGAATTACTGATCTGAGTCTGGGTAAAAAATTTGGGGCTTGTCCCGTTTACACTAAAAGTCCGTCGCACATTACATGATTTTATTTTGTATATATAATGAAGCGCGCGGGGATACTCCTGTCACGTATAATAAAGGGCAGCGCACTAATGGAAATGTTTTACATCCTGAACCACTGGCACTGGTGGGCGCTGGGTGCGTTATTCGTGCTTGGTGAACTTATAACCCCTTGTGTTTATTTTGTCGCCATCGGCATTGCCGCTGTGCTGGTTGGTCTGGCAACCCGGTTCATGCCCGAAATGGCAGGTGTGTGGCAACTGGGCTTGTTTATCGGCCTGACCCTGATCAATACAGGCATTGCACGCAGTATTCGCAATAAACGGAGTGGCAACACCCCCCGACAAAAAGCCTGATAATGCACCTCTGGCAACGTAAACCTACTGACAAAGGATGGCTCCATGAGTACCAATAAGCAGGTTAAAAGTATCAGCCCCATCGAAGCGCAAAAGCTGCTGGAAGAGAACCCCAGTGCAGTATTGATCGATGTGCGCTCCGCCATGGAATTTTTGTTTGTGGGGCATCCCAAAGGTGCCGTACATGTGGCATGGATCGATGAACCGGACTGGAAGGTGGACTCTGCTTTTTCTTCCCATGTGCGCCAGGTGATGCTCGGCGGACTCAATTGTGACGATGACGGCTGTACGCCTGTGGTGCTGATTTGCCGTAGTGGCAAGCGCTCTCACGAAGCGGGGGAGACCTTGCTCAAAGAAGGCTTCAATGATGTCTACAACGTGTTAGAAGGATTTGAGGGTGAGCTGGATGACGACCACCACCGTTCCACCCTGGGTGGCTGGCGTTTCCATAACCTGCCCTGGGAACAATGCTGAATCCCGAGAGCTATAACTGAGCACCCGGCACTTCATGCTAGAATATCTGGCCATTTTCTCCCGTATACCGGTATCCCCATGACTGAATTCGAAAAACGCCTCAAAAGCCAAATCCTCATTCTGGACGGTGCCATGGGCACTATGATCCAGCAACACAGTCTGGACGAGGCCGGTTATCGTGGCGAACGTTTTGCCGACTGGCACAGCGATCTGAAAGGCAACAACGACCTGCTGTCGTTAACCCAGCCACAGATCATCCGCGACATTCACGAGCAATATCTGGACGCTGGTGCCGACATTGTAGAAACCAACACTTTCAGCGCCAACGCCGTGTCCATGACCAATTACCATATGCAGGACATGGTCTACGAACTGAACCTGAAGTCCGCCGGACTGGCTCGCGCCGCCTGTGATTCACGCACAACCGCCGACAAGCCCCGCTTCGTGGCCGGGGTGCTCGGCCCTACTGACCGCACTGCCACTCTGTCGCCGGATGTCAATCGCCCCGGTTTTCGCAACATCGATTTCGACACGTTATGTGAAACCTATCTGGAGGCCACCAAAGGTCTGGTGGACGGTGGCTCCGATATCATCCTGGTGGAAACCATCTTCGATACACTCAATGCCAAAGCCGCGTTGTATGCCATTGAAGATTATTTTGAAACCAGTGGTAAACGTCTGCCGGTGATGATTTCCGGCACCATTACCGATGCCTCCGGACGTACCTTGTCCGGGCAAACTGCCGAGGCTTTCTGGAACTCAATGCGTCATATCGAACCCATTAGCTTTGGATTCAACTGTGCATTGGGTGCAGCGGAGTTGCGTCAGTACGTGGAAGAAATTGCAGGCATTGCCAACTGTCACATCAACAGTCACCCCAACGCCGGTCTGCCCAACGAGTTCGGTGAGTACGATGAAACGCCGGAAGAAATGGCAGCAGAAATCGAAGAATGGGCAAAAAGCGGTTTTGTGAATATTATCGGTGGTTGCTGTGGCACCACCCCACCTCACATCAGGGCTATCGCTGATGCCGTAGAAAAACACGCGCCGCGTGTGGTGCCTGAAGACGACCACACCTGCCGTCTGGCGGGACTGGAGCCACTCAACATCACTGCCGAATCGTTATTTGTTAACGTCGGTGAGCGCACCAATGTCACCGGCTCCGCCAAATTCAAACGGCTGATTCTCGAAGAGCAATTTGATGAAGCGCTGAGCGTGGCCCGCGAGCAAGTGGAAAACGGCGCACAAGTCATCGATATCAACATGGATGAGGCCATGCTTGATGGCGTCGCTGCCATGCGTGACTTCCTTAACCTCATCGCCTCGGAACCGGACATTTCCCGGGTACCGGTGATGATCGATTCATCCAAATGGGAAATTATCGAGGCCGGTCTCAAATGTAATCAGGGTAAAGGCATCGTCAACTCCATCTCGCTGAAAGAAGGCGAAGAGGCGTTTATCAAACACGCCAAAAAAGTTCGTCAATACGGCGCAGCAATGATCGTGATGGCCTTCGATGAAGACGGGCAGGCTGATACTGAAGCACGCAAAATTGAAATTTGCACACGCTCGTATAAAATTCTGACTGAAGTTGTTGGCTTCCCACCGGAAGACATCATCTTCGACCCCAATATTTTTGCCGTCGCCACCGGCATTGAAGAACACAACAACTATGGCGTGGATTTCATAGAAGCCACGCGCAAAATCACCGAGACCCTGCCCTGGGCCAAGGTGTCCGGCGGCGTATCCAACGTCTCGTTCTCTTTTCGTGGCAACAACCCGGTACGCGAGGCAATCCATTCGGTATTTCTGTATCACGCCATCAAGGCAGGCATGGACATGGGGATCGTCAACGCTGGCCAGCTTGCCGTATACGATGACCTGCCCGCCGAATTGAAAGAGCGCGTGGAAGATGTGGTGCTTAACCGTCGTGACGATGCCACCGACCGTCTGTTGGAAATTGCCGATCAATATCGTGGCGACGGCACCACCGCGAAAAAAGAAAATCTCGAATGGCGCGAGCTGCCGGTTGCCAAACGCATCGAACATGCGTTAGTGAAAGGCATTGACACCTATGCCGTGGAAGATGCCGAAGAGGCACGGTTGAGTTTTGATCGCCCCATCCATGTTATCGAAGGCCCGCTGATGGACGGCATGAACGTGGTGGGTGACCTGTTCGGTGAAGGCAAAATGTTTTTGCCGCAGGTCGTAAAAAGTGCGCGTGTCATGAAAAAAGCCGTGGCCCACCTTATTCCCTTTATCGAGGCCGAGAAAGAAGAAGGCCAAAAAGCCGCAGCCAAAGTACTGATGGCCACCGTCAAGGGTGACGTGCATGACATCGGCAAAAACATCGTCGGCGTGGTTTTGCAATGCAACAATATTGAAGTTATCGATATCGGCGTGATGGTGCCCGCACAAAAAATTCTCGACGCCGCGAAAGAACACAAAGTGGATATCATCGGTCTTTCCGGTTTGATTACACCGTCGTTAGAAGAAATGGCACACATTTCCAGCGAAATGCAACGCCTGGGCATGGACATCCCGTTAATGGTGGGCGGTGCCACAACATCCCGCGCGCACACGGCGGTAAAAATTGAGCCTAACTATAAAAATGGCCCCAGCGTATGGGTGAAAGATGCCTCGCGCGCCGTGGGGGTAGTGCAAAACCTGATTTCCCCGGAGTTGAAAAAAGACTTTGTTGCCAAACTGCAAGCCGATTACGTGCAAGTCCGCGAGAATCACGCCAACCGCCAGCGTGCCATCAAATGGCTGACCCTGGAACAGGCACGCGCCAACAAGGCTCAAATTGACTGGGCCGATTACACACCACCCACTCCCAGAAAAACAGGCGTACAGGTATTTGATGATTTCCCGTTGGAAGAACTGCGTGACTACATCGACTGGACACCCTTTTTCCATTCCTGGGAATTAAAAGGCAGCTACCCGAAAATTTTTGACGATGCACAAAAAGGTGAAGAGGCCCGCAAACTGTTTGCAGATGCAGAAAGCATGCTGGATAAAATCATCAGCGAAAAATGGCTGCAAGCAAAAGCTGTGGTGGGTATTTTCCCCGCTAACAGCGTGGGTGACGACATTGAAATCTACACCGACGAATCACGCAGCGAGATCCTGACCGTCTTTTATAATCTGCGCCAGCAGCAACAAAAAGCCGACGGCAAACCCAATCGCTGCCTCAGTGACTTTGTCGCCCCCAAAGACAGCGGCAAAATCGATTATCTCGGAGGCTTCGCCGTGACTACCGGCATCGGTATCGACGAACATATCGCCGAATTTGAAAAAAATCACGATGACTACCATGCCATTATGATCAAGGCACTGGCCGACCGCCTTGCCGAAGCCTTTGCTGAACGTATGCACGAAAAAGTACGCCAGGAAATCTGGGCTTACAACACCGAGCAGCTCAGCAAGGAGCAGCTCATTAAAGAACACTATAAAGGCATACGCCCTGCCGCCGGTTATCCCACCTCCCCGGACCACACCGAAAAAGACAGCTTGTGGGCACTGCTCGACGCGCAGGAAAATACCGGTATCTGGCTCACCGAAGCCAAAGCCATGGTGCCCACTGCGGCAGTCAGTGGCCTGTATTTTGCGCACCCGGAATCCTGTTACTTTGCCGTGGGTAAAATCAACCAGGATCAGGTAGCCGACTACGCCAAACGCAAGAAAATGAATTTGCAGGATGCGGAATACTGGCTGGCACCCAACCTGGGTTACAACAAAACCTGATTATCTCATTTGCATCCTTGGACAAGCGCCCCAATACAGCGGGAAGTTATGTTGTCGTGGTATTGGTAAGGGCGCGTGTTATAAACACAGAGATCGCAGAGGGCACAAAGTGTTTAGTGTTTTTCTCTGTGCCCTCTGCGTCTCTGCGACCTCTGTGTTAAATACTCGGTGATTTTTAAAATAGCGTGTTTTTAGTGCTTAATTCACATTTTTTCAGGCAGGTGCTCACAACGCTGCAATCCTCTGGGATTAATCTCAGAGCTTCCTTGGGAGCTGAATAAAACTATCGAAAATTTGAATGCACTTTCCAGGCAGGGTCAGTGCTTTTCATTGACTTTGCTCAACAAGCAGATAATATGATCCATATATAAATCTTATACGTGCAATATGATCTATATGTAGATCATGTTGCTAAGAGTCCAGCATGGCAAAATCAATCACCCGAACCTATTCGCGCTACACTCGTGAAGCGACAAAGCTCATCGGGCAGATGATCAGGCTTGGCCGAATTGAGCGCAAACTCACTGCTCAAGATCTGGCGGACCGAGCTGGAATTTCGCGTGGTATGCTCCAGCGCATTGAAAAAGGCGATCTCAAATGCGAGATCGGCGTTGTTTTTGAACTGGCCGCTCTGGTGGGTGTAAAGCTCTTTGATGCTGACACATCCTTGTTGGCCGGGCATATCAGTCGAACAGAGGATAAGCTCGCACTACTCCCGAAACAGGTGCGCAAACCAAAAGCGGTCGATGATGCATTCTAACCCTTCATATACCCAGGCCTTTGTCTGGATATGGCTGCCAGACAAAACTGAACCCGTTGTTGCAGGCAAGTTGAGCCTCGATGGCCAAAACCTGCTCTTTAACTACGGCAAGAGCTATCTGGACCGGGATAATGCGATAGCAATTTACGATGTGGAATTGCCGCTCAAATCCGGCATTCAGTCTCTATCGGCTGGCTTAAACATGCCGAATTGTATCCGCGATGCCGCGCCCGATGCCTGGGGTCGCCGGGTGCTGATTAACCATCTTTTGGGGTTAAAGGCTGCTGATGCGAATAACATTGCCCAACTGGATGAGCTGACTTACCTTCTGGAGTTCGGCTCTGACCGGGTTGGGGCGCTGGATTTTCAGCATTCAGCTACCGAGTACATACCGCGCTCGCCAGTGAATGCCCCGCTGGAAGAATTGCTGGCTGCCGCTGCTCTCGTTGAAAAAGGCATTCCACTGAGCCCCGAACTCGATCAGGCGCTACACCATGGCAGCTCTATCGGTGGAGCGCGCCCCAAAGCGTTGACCAGGGATGGTGACAAGAAATATATTGCCAAGTTTTCCTCTAGCACAGACTTATATAGCGTGGTGAAAGCCGAGTTTATCGCCATGCGGCTAGCCGCACTGGCCGGGTTGGATGTTGCACCGGTTGCGATGACGCAAGCCGCCAACAAAGATGTATTGCTGATCAAGCGTTTTGATCGTATTCATGTGACGAAAGGATGGCAGCGCAAAGCTATGGTTTCTGGCCTGACTTTGTTGAACCTGGATGAGGTGATGGCACGCTATGCCAGTTACGAGGATTTAGCCGAAATTATTCGCCACCGTTTCAGGAATGCTTCCGCGACATTAAAGGAGCTGTTTTCCCGTCTGGTATTTAATATTTTGTGCGGGAATACAGACGATCACGCCCGTAATCATGCTGCTTTTTGGGATGGAGAAATGCTCTCCCTCACACCAGCCTATGATATTTGCCCGCAAGGGCGTATGGGCAATGAGGCCACGCAAGCAATGCTGATTTCAGGTGATAACCGGATGAGTCAGCTTACCGTTTGCCTGGATGCGGCAGCACATTTTCTACTCTCTCGTGAAAAAGCTCGCAAAATTATCGAGCATCAAATTGAGATCATAGAAACAAACTGGATGCTTGTGTGCGATGAAGCAAATCTAAGCAAAACGGATCGCGTCCTGTTCTGGAAGCGGCAATTTCTCAACCCATTTGCGCTGCAAGGGTTTGCTGAGCCTGAAAACAATCACGGCCCCAGAGACGTTACCCAGGATAGATGAAGGAATTTGAATGATAAAATTAAATAGCGACTGCGAGTAAGTTAGCGCCAAACACGCGACAAAATGACTCATAAATTCAAACAAAAGGGAGAACGTAATGAGAAAATTTACCGCCACATTGCATTTTTGTTTTTCATCCTGTTTTTTACGGTTGCCAGTGCTGAAGTCGATATAGAGTTTCAGAATGGTTTTCTTTACACCCTTTTTGCTTTTGCAACAGATTTTCCAAAACCAGTAACAAGATGTCGCCACAATGGTGTTTTACGACAGATGGTGCAAGAATCAGCTTAAAGCAATATTGCCCGATAATTAAAATATGACAGATATACCAACCATGATCGATAACGAAAAAGAAATCTACCGGGACGTTCTGCCCAAAGGTTTTTCACTTCACTGGTACGAAGTGCAATCCGTTCTCGGTCGTGGTGCCTTCGGTGTTACCTATCTTGCCAGGGATAAAAACCTCGATCAGTTTGTTGCTATCAAGGAATATTTTCCCAATGAATTCTCGACCCGGGAATCAGGTTTTACCGTTCACCCAACCTCCAGTCAAAACAAAGAAATGTACGAATGGGGGCTGAATCGTTTTGTCCGTGAAGCTCGTACACTGGCTAAGTTTAAACATGGCAATATTGTGCGTGTTCTGAGTGTTTTTGAAAACAACAATACTGCGTATATGATTATGGAATATGAACGGGGAAAAGAACTGTCCCGATTATTCAAGGAAAAAAAGCATTTTACCGAACAGGAATTACTGGATATTTTCCTGCCAATAATGGAAGGTCTGAAACTGGTTCATGATGCCGGTTTCATTCATCGTGATATCAAGCCTTCCAATATCTACATTCGTGAAGATGGTTCACCTGTTCTGATTGATTTTGGTTCTGCCCGACAGGTATCCGGTGCGCCCACGAGGGCTCTCACCAGTCTGGTGACATACGGTTATGCGCCCTTTGAACAGTATAATGAAAGCGAAGAAAAACAAGGGCCGTGGACTGATATCTATGCCCTTGGTGCCAGCCTGTTTTTTGGTTTGATGCATGAGTTGCCCATTGAGTCGCTGACCCGTGGGTCCAGCATGTTGTCAACGGGTATAGATTCATATAAACCGCTGTTTATTACACTGGCAGGGCAATATTCGCCTTCATTTTTGCTCGCTATTGATCATGCTTTGTTGTTTCATGCCAACGAGCGACCACAGGACGTTCTGGTTTGGGCGGATATGCTCAGTGGTAAAAAGGACGTACCGGCATTGCCAGCATCCATGTCGAAAAAAATGCTATCGGTAGAAAACCCGGATGCCACTGTCATTAGAAAACCCAACACTGAATCCTTTACACAGGGAGCAACAAGCAAAGAAAAATCATCTACTGAACCTCAGGGACAGCCTGTTTCCCCGCCGGTTCGATGGAAGCCAATACTGCTGATTACGGTTGTTGTTATCGTGGCGGGTGCGATCATGTTGATGCAGGGACAGGAAAAAACACAGGTGTCTCCACCCGAAAAAACTGCAAGTACACCAGCTGATTTATTGTTGGGCCAGGCAATTCAGGCCTATCAGGCCGATAATTACATAGTGCCTGAGGGCAATAATGCCTTACAGTTTTATCTCCGGTTGTTGAAACTTGAGCCGACTAACAAACAGGCCAATGAGGGTGTCGCAGAAATTGTCAGGCGTTATGACGACAGCATTCGTAATGATCTTGTCGAGAAAAATTTTGACAAGGCCGGAAAAAATCTTCAGCGGTTGCTTGCGGTAATGCCCGATTCAGAAAAATGGAAAGAACTCCAGGCTGAACTGGAAGAAGTACAATACAACCATTCTAAACAGCGTCAACTTCTGGCTCAGGCCGATGAATACCTAAAGAAAAATAATCTGTTGTCACCTATTGGGAACAATGCATTATCTACCTTGCGCAAGATGCTTGAATTTGATCCGGACAACAAGGAGGCGCGACAGCGTATTGAAACAATAGCTTCTCACTATATCAATCAGGCAGAAAAAGAGATTGCGACAGGCAAGTTCACCGCAGCACACAAAAGTATTCGTAATATTAAACTTGTCGATGCATCTCCTTCGGAAGTTGTACGGATGAACAGCATGCTTGTGAATGCAAAAAAAGAAAAACAACAACAAGAACTGGATCGTCTTCTTTTTCAGGCCAGGAAGGCTCTGGATGCAAACAAACTGCTGTCTCCATCAAAAAAGAATGCGCTCTATTTTTATCGGCAAGCCTTGAAGCAGAGTCCGCAGAATACAAGGGCAAAACGCGGCATGGAAATAGTCAAAAATAAACTTGAAGCAGCGCTGGATGATTATCTGAAAAAGAAGAATTTCTCGAAAGCGGAGTCACTTGTCAATACCATTGAAAAGTCCTTGTCAGGGTCAATATTCTCCAGAAATATGCGTACCAAATGGGATAAAAATAAATTATCATTAAAATCTGATGTGCAGATTATCGAAGAAGTGATTGGTAATTTTAAGCAGGCGCTTGAATCACAAGATCAAAGTGCGCTGGAAAAAATGAGTGAGCTTCAACCAAGCCGTAAAAGTTTCATTAATCAGTTGATCGGGAATTATCAATCATTCAAGGTAAAAATTTCAAATGTCAGAATCATTGGCAAGAAAAAAACAGGTCAAGCGGAGATTGAAATTATTCAGTTGATCAATCTTCAGGGATTGTCTGTTCAGCCCGGGGCATGGAGCCAGTTTGGCGTTGATATTAAAAAGAACAAAACGGGACAATGGAAAATATATTGGTAGTAACAGCAAGAACTGTGCATTAAACACCCCTCCCGCCCTGGTCAATGCAAAGCGAGTGAATAATGAATATCAGCCATCTTGATCATTGGGTACTCACGGTGGCCGATATCGAAATTACCCTGAATTTCTACCAGCGCGTCCTTGGCATGGAAAAACAAACCTTCGCCAATAACCGCGTTGCTTTGAAATTTGGTAACCAGAAAATCAACCTCCATCAGGTGGGTAATGAGCTCGAACCCAAGGCCAATACGTCTTCGCCGGGGTCGGCAGATTTATGTTTTGTTACGCAATCACCACTATCGGATGCGATGCAACATGTGCGAGACTGCGGGATAGAGATTTTGGAAGGGCCAGTGACTCGTACAGGTGCGATGGGATTGGTGATATCATTTTATTTTCGTGACCCGGATTTGAACCTGATCGAACTGTGTCATTACTAATATGTTGGGAGGGTGAGGCAGGCTGTGAAATGGAATTTGTTTTTTCGGGTTTGTGTTTTGTTATTGGGAGGCCTGGGCTGCTACGGCGTTGCAACGGCGCAGAATGTTTCAGCCTCATTGGTTCGGGCGGGTATTGATAAAGAGCTGGTTATTGCCTATCGATTGGATAGTGCGCCCATCCAGTTTAAAAATGCGAGTGGTGAGCCGGACGGCATACTTATCGATGTCTGGCGGTTGTGGGCCAGGAAATCGGGTATTCCGATTCGCTTTGTGGGAGCCTATAGCGAGGAAACCCAGGCGATGGTAAATGAGGGTGCGGCCGATATTATTGCCGGGCTTTTCCCCAATCAGCGACGTGCTGAGTTTCTGGATTTTTCCAAACCCATTCTAAGCAGTCCTTATCATCTGTATTTCAATGTGCAGGTTGATGATTTGTTGAGTATTGGTGACTTGCCGCGTTTTCGCGTTGGTGTTACGCAGGGCAGTTTTCATGCGGACTATTTGCGCGAGCATTTCCCCGGCGTTGAACGGGTGCTTTTTAAAGGTTACCGCAACTTATTCAAGGCTGCAGAACGCGGTGACATTTCTGTTTTTGTGACTCAGCCTCTTTATCTGTCGCACTATCTGACGGATGAAGGTATGCCCAATCGTTATCGCTATCTTGAGCCACCACTTTATACCCGTGCCTATCAGGCGGGAGTGATGACAGGGCGCACTGAATTGCTGGAAACGGTTGATTATTACATGAGCCAAATTACTGCTGATGAACGGCGTGCGATTACCAGTAAATGGTTGGGACTGGGCTGGGCAGATGGCGGGGCATCCACTTTGCAGTTATCCGCAAGCGAAAAGCAGTGGCTGGCAGATCATCCGGTTATACGCCTGGGGGTAGACCCTTCCTGGCCACCTTTTGAGTTTATCGATGAGCAGGGACGTTACCGTGGCATTGGTGCTGATGTTGTCACGCTGTTAAATGGTTTGCTGGATACGTCCATGTCGCCTGTTTCCGGGCTGAGTTGGCAGGAGGTAATGGATAAAGCCCGCAAACGTGAAATTGATGTTTTACCTGCGGCTGCGATGACCGAAGAGCGCCAGGAATTCCTTGATTTTACTGAGCCTTATTTTGTTTATCCGTATGTAATTTTTGTCCGTGAGGATACCCATCTTGTTACCAGTCTTGCTGATTTGCAGGGTAAGCAGGTGGCAGTGGAACAGTCTTACGCAACGGAGGATTTATTGCGGCGTAAACATCCGGGGCTTGCGTTGCGTACTTATGCCAATACCACAGAAGCGCTGTATGCCCTGAGTCGCGGGGAGGTGAGTGCTTATGTGGGCAATCTGAGTGCGACCGCCTGGGTGATGGACAAACTGGGTATGACCGGCATCAAAGTTGCTGCGCCAACCCCCTATAGTTTTGAGCAAAGCATTGCGGTGCGCAATGACTGGCCGCAACTGGTGACGATACTCAATAAGGCTATTGCGCAGATTACGCCGCAGCAGCGACAGGAAATCAAGAATCGCTGGTTTGCGGTACGTTTTGAATATACTCAGGCTGTAGACTCCCGGACGTTGTGGCGGGCGGTGTTGATTACTATCATCCTTGCTTTGCCGATCCTGGGGATTATTCTCTGGTGGAATCGGCGGCTACAGCGTGAGATCAGGCACCGCCATGAAATAGAAGTCGCTTTGCGTAATAGTGATGAACGTTATGAGCAGGCAATTGCTGCGGTGCAGGAAAGCGTCTGGGAATGGAATGTGGAAACAGGTGTGCGTTATTTCAGCCCGCGTTTATTTTATGACCTGGGTTATGAAGATGAAGAAATACCCGGCACGGATCAGGCATGGATTGAAATGATTCACCCTGAGGACCGTGAAGAGCGTGAGCATGCTCTACTTGACTATGAAGCTGATCCTCAGCGCTGGGAGTTAGCTTTGATACTGGATTACCGGGTACGCCGTCGGGATGGCGAGTATGCAATCATTCGTACCGAGGGGCGTGTGGTCAGCCGGGATGCCTCGGGAAAAGCGCTTCGACGAGTAGGCACCCTACGTGATATCACCGTACTGAAGGCGGCAGAAAAGCAGTTACGGGAAAGTGAAGCGCAGCTAAAAACAATCCTGAACACCATTCCTTTAACTGTTGTGGTGGCATCGCTGGAAGGTGTGATTTTGATGGCTAATCCATACGCGGAGCGTGAAATTGAAAGCAAGTCCCGTTCCATGGTGGGACGTAACATGGCAGAGTTTTATGCGAATTCAGCAGACCGTGATGTGGTAATGAAAGAATTGTCAGAATACGGTCAGGTACGTGACAAAATGCTCACTTTCAGGACGGACTCTGGCCGAATCGTAGAGGGCTTATTGTCCGCTATACTGATAAAAATGGGCAAGCAAACGGTATCTTTGGGTATTCTGGTGAATCTTACCGAGCGTCTGCAAATGGAGCGGGCGCTGGCCACTGCGCGTGATCAGGCTGAGCTTGCTAATCGAGCCAAGTCAGAATTCCTTGCCAACATGAGTCATGAGTTACGCACACCACTGAATGCCATTATCGGTTTCACCGGCATTATCAAAGATGGCATCGTGGGAACTGTCAACGAAGAACAGGCCAAACAACTGGGTATGGTGTATCGTTCTGCCCAACATCTGTTGGAACTTATTAATGATATTCTTGACCTTTCCAAAGTGGAAGCCGGCAGGGTGGAAGTTTCAGCAGAGTTTTTCCTGCTTGCACCGTTACTGGAAGAACTTCAGGCTCTGATGCAGCCACTGGCAGATGCGAAAGGACTGGTATTGCAACAGGAAAGTACCGGTCTGGACAGCTTGATGACGGATCGCGGCAAGTTACGACAGGTGCTGGTTAATCTGCTGGGTAATGCCGTCAAATTTACTGAAACCGGTTCGGTTACTTTGTCTTGCCAACGAGTGGGCACCGATATTGTGTTTGAGGTTACAGACACCGGTGTGGGCATTGCCAGTGCTGATCAACAACGGGTTTTTAATACCTTTGAGCAGGCAGACACAGGTGCCGGGCGAGAATACGAAGGTACCGGCCTGGGATTGGCCATCAGCAAACGTTTTATCGAAATGCTGGGCGGGGAAATTGGTGTGGCGCGTAGTGTGCCCGGTGAAGGTAGCACTTTTTATATCCGCTTACCCGGTAATGGAGACAGCACTCAGTCGTAGATTTATTCCTCATGTTGTATTTTTCACTCGCTATTACTGATGACGATACAGGGATACCACTTTGCACACAGCAATAACGTTTTCAACGTTATGGATTTTGTGGTGCAGGCAACTTATATTTGCAACAGAAATGAGTACGCAAAAAACAGGGAGTATTTATGCGCATGCCATTGATTCTTGTCGCTGACGATAATGCCCATAATCTTTATCTGGCGCGTTTTTTGTTGGAGAAAAAAGGTTATCAGGTCTGTGAAGCACATAACGGCGATGAAGCTGTCGCAGTATGTCGGGCTGAGACTCCCTCCCTGGTTCTGATGGATATTCAAATGCCGGGCATGGATGGCCTGGAAGCCACGCAGCGCATTAAAAGCAGCACCTCTATTTCACCCCCTATCGTGGCGCTCACTGCGCGCGCCATGAGTGGTGATCGTGAGGCTATTCTGGCTGCTGGCTGTGATGGTTATATCGAAAAACCCATCGATCCTGACAATTTTGTTACCAGGGTTGAAGATTATTTGCCGGAGCCATTGGTATGAATGTATTAATCGTGGATGACAAACCAGAGAATTTATACTTGTTGCGTACCTTGCTGAGCGCCAAGGGCTATGCGGTGACTGAAGCGATGAATGGCGAACAGGCTCTGGTGAGTGCCCGTCAGACGCTACCGGACCTGATTGTTTCCGATATCCTTATGCCAGTGATGGATGGCTTCGCCCTGTGCCGGGCCTGGAAAGCGGACGAACAACTCAAGTTGATTCCCTTTATTTTTTATACCGCCACCTATACCGAAGCCAAAGACAAAGAATTTGCCCTTAATCTGGGAGCAGATTTGTTTCTTGTCAAACCACAGGAAATTCATGTTTTTCTGCACGAAATTGAAAAAGTATTGGCTATTGAAGGTACGCAGAACCGCTCAAAAGTGCGGCCTGTTGAAGTGAAAGAGGTGGACTTTTATCGTCAATACAATGTTCGCCTGGTGCGCAAACTGGAAGACAAAGTAGAGGAAATCGCGCAAAAAAACCGGGCTCTGGCTGCCAAAGAACTGGCCTTGTACGAAGCCAATGCCCGACTGGAAAAGCGTGTCGCACAAAGAACCCAGGAACTGGAGGCCGTTAACAAAGAAATGGAAGCCTTCAATTATTCTGTTTCTCATGATCTGCGGGCACCTTTGCGGAGAATAGATGGTTTTAGTCAAGCCTTGCATGAGGAATATGCAGTTCAATTGGGAGAGCAAGGTCAGGATTACCTGCAACGTATTTGCAGAGCGGTTGGCCATATGGGTGAGTTGATTGATGGCATGCTGGAATTATCCCGCTTGAATCACAGCGAGTTGGTGCGGGAAAGTGTCAACCTCAGCGCTTTGGCGGAGGTCGAAATAACCCGGCTACGGGAAGCAGAGCCTGACCGGAAAGTTGAGGTGTATATCCGGCCGGATATCGTAGTGGAAGGTGACCGCCGCTTGCTGGGGATTGTCTTTAACAACCTGTTAAGTAATGCGTGGAAATTCACCGTCAAAACAACACAGGCCTATATCGAATTTGGTGTGACCGAGCGAGAGAGCGAAGCCGCTTATTTTATCACTGACAACGGTGCTGGTTTTGATATGCAGCATGCTGAAAAACTGTTTGGGGCTTTTCAGCGCCTGCATGCTACCGAGGAGTTTCCGGGAATCGGCATCGGACTGGCCTCTGTTGCACGCAGCATCCATCGTCACGGTGGACGGGTTTGGGCCGAAGGTGAAATTGATAAAGGCGCAACGTTTTATTTCGTTCTTTGAGTCAGGATCCGAGAGTAGAAAAGTTGAGCAGTATCAGCACCTCCCGCTAAAGCCCCCCATCTTTGAGGTTTTCTCTCTTTTTATCAGGTTCAAGCTTACCGGGGTTATCTACACTTAGGAATGGAACACAATAACTCATACAATTGGCACCTCTGCTTCAGCCCGTCTTCGCCCGTTCTTCAATCACAAAAGTTCGGAATAGAACGACTATTCCTGCACTTTTGTTCAATCAGAACGAACGAATACGAACTAAATCAGAGCGCCACTTATATAAGTTATTGTGTTCCATTCCTTAATTGTTTTGGGACTCACCCCGGATAAATCCCGCCCAATACCACAGGGCGGCGTGCTCCTGTCACTCCGGGCAGGTTTCCCGGACGATAAGCCAATGTTTCCCGTGCCAGCCAGGCAAAGGCTACGGCTTCCATCCATTCTGAGGGCAGGCCGTAATCATCACTGGTTTTTACGGTTGTTGATGCCAGTTTTTTCACGATACGTTGGATTAAATCGGTATTACGTACACCCCCGCCACAGACTACGAGTTCTATATCTTCTGTGGCATATTTTTTGATGGCATCGGCAATGCTGGTGGCGGTGAGTTCGCTCAATGTGGCTTGTATATTCATGGGGGTGAGGGTGTGTTTATGTTTGTCGAGATATTGCTGTAACCAGGCCAGATTAAAATATTCGCGCCCGGTAGATTTGGGTAGGGGTAACTGGAAAAAGTTGTCTTTTAACAGTGTATCGAGCAAGTGTAAATCTACAGTGCCGGAAGCGGCCCATTGACCATCGTGGTCAAAAGGTTGCTGTTGCTGCTGTTGAATCCAGCTGTCCAGCAATATGTTGCCAGGGCCGGTATCGAAGCCGGAGACGGGTGTTTTTGTGTCCGTTGGCAGCAGGGTTACATTGGCCATGCCGCCGATGTTGAGGATTACCCGGGCCTGTGTGTCAGTGCTGAAAAACGCGGCATGAAAGGCAGGTACCAGTGGCGCACCTTGCCCACCAACGGCCATGTCGCGTCGGCGGAAATCGGCTACTGTGGTGATGCCGGTTAGTTCGGCGATAGTGTTGGGGTCACCGATTTGCAGGGTGAATCGTTTTTCTTTTTCCTGTCCGGGGCGATGACGAATGGTTTGTCCGTGGCTGCCAATGGCGTGAATTTGTGTGGCGTCGATGCCTGCGTCGGTTAATAGTTGTTTGACGGCTGTGGCGAAGGTATTGCCCAGCACAATATCCAGTTGTCCCATGCGGTCGATTTCATTGTCGCCGGGTGTACACAGGATTAGAATATCATCACGTAACGATTTGCTTATAGGGTAATTGATGGCGTGGTGTAAAACAGGTCGTTCATTGGGAAAGCTGACCAGCGCTGCATCAATGGCATCGAGGCTGGTGCCGGACATGAGGCCGATGTAATAATTCATAGGCTTTGGTAGGGGTGGCTACTCTTGTCCTTGTGGTTTGTTTTTGTCGTTCAGTGCGACGGTGGTGCTTTGTAGTACGTCAAGTTGTGCGATCAGGCTGCGGGATTTTTCGAGGAAGTCCGCTTTGTATTTTTTCTTGATGGGCGCAGCATCCGGCAGTTTAACGGTCAGTGGGTTGCGATGTACGCCGTTAACACGGAATTCATAATGTAAATGTGGCCCGGTGGATCGACCGGTAGTGCCTACATAGCCGATGGTTTGTCCCTGTCGTACACGTTTGCCTCGGCGCATGCCGGGTTTGATACGTGACATGTGTGCATACAGTGTGCTGTATTTGCCGCCGTGTTGAATGATCACTGTTTTGCCGTAACCACCTTTGCTTCCAACGTGAATCAGTTTTCCATCACCGGCGGCTTTGATGGGGGTGCCGCGAGGTGCTGCGTAATCAACACCGTGATGGTTCTTTTGCCTTTTCAGTGTGGGGTGGTAACGCTTGCCGAAGCGGGAGCTGATACGGGTGAAGTCTACCGGGGTGCGGATAAACGCCTTGCGCATGCTGCGACCGTCAGGTGAGTAATAATCGGATTGGCCACTGGCATCGGTATAACGCAGGGCGCGATAGTTTTTGCCGCGGTTCACAAATTCGGCGGCGAGAATATTGCCGTCACGTTTTTTCTGTCCGTCGAGAAAAAGCTCTTCATACACCAGGGTGAAGTGGTCACCGCCACGAATGTCTAATACAAAATCGATATCCCAACCGAAGATGCCCGCCAGCTCCATAATCAGGTTGTCCGACAGGCCTGCGGCCTGACCGGCGAGAAACAGAGAAGAGTCAATTACTCCGGTGGTATTGGTGACGCGGGCTTCCATTTGTCGGGTGTCGGTTGTTACTGAAAAATTGCCGTCGGCATCACGGTTTACTTTCAGTGTGGTGAGGTCATCTATTTTATAGACCAGTTGTTGCAGCTTGCCGTTGTCGATACCGAATTCAAATTGTTGTCCGGGCATCAGCCGTTTGAGTGCGGCGGTGGATTTGTCGCTGCGCATAACCTGGTCCAGTTCCTGTGGGCTTAATCCTTGTTGGGAAAAAATCAGTGCCAGATTGTCACCGCTTTTGACGGTGGCTGTTTTCCTGGCGATGTCTGGCTGGGTGGATGCCGTAGGGAGGGGGGCTGTTTCTGCTGCTGCTTTTCCATCGGGAATGGGTAGCGGCAGGGTAATGCGCGTTTGTGCAGAAGCCGTTGCCGGTAGTGTTGCTTTTTCTTCCTCAAGTTCAAGCGGCGTGCGGGCATTGGCTTGTGTTTCTCTGGTGCTGTCGGCCATCAACACAAAAATACTGATAATTATAGTTAGGCTTGTGCCCAGTCCTATCCAGTGTGCTTTGCGGTTAATCAGGCTGTTGCCAGGATTTTGTCTGGGCACGGAGTTGCCGGGTTGGTCATCGACGGGTTTGTAGTCCCGTTGCATGCTGGAATGGTGGTGGGTAGTTTTACGCATAAGTCCAGGTATTAAACTGATGGTTGTAGGTGTTTGCCTGAGCTGCTCATATGTCGGCAGCATAAATGTTTGTCTGCCCCCTTATATATCGGCAGACAGTGGCAGTCAATGAAGTAAAAAGGGTGAGATTTTCGGTACTTAGCCTGTGAAGCGCATGTTTTTTATATTTTTACTGCAAAAATGGCTAGAAAATAAGCTGGTTTTGGCTCTGTTAGTCACTTCATTCAACTTTTTTACTGTGTTTCCTGTTGTTATATCGCCAGTTATTTTGTCGGGATTGTAACTGTATCTTGTGAACTAAAAGAAACTGGGAGTTTATCTTTGACTCGGATACTATATGCGTGTCCCTCAATGGGAGGCGGTACAAAGCAGTGGCACGATGCCTCTCCGTGAGTGGCAAACAAAATAAAAATGGGACTCACGATTAGAAACATAAGGAACGTATTATGAAAAATAAACTATTGCGCATGGCCTTGCTGCTTGCCGGGCTTTTACTTGCGACACCTGTGCTGGCGGTGGTGGGTCAGACTTCGGTGCCGCCAGAAGGTGCCTACGATGGTGTGCTGGTAAAATTTAAAGCGGGCGTGAGCCAGACGCGTATGAACCGTGTTTTCAGAAGGGCGGGCAGTCAACAGCATCGGGCCTTTCGCAGTCGTCTGGTGCGAGGGTTGACTCGTGCAAGAATTGGTCGCGGCAATTCTCTGTCTGCAACATTACGCAGTTTGCGCAACAATCGTGATGTGGAATTTGCCGAACCAAATTACATACTTCACGCTTACGCGATACCTAATGACCCCCGTTTCGATTCATTGTGGGGTATGCACAATACGGGTCAGACCGGTGGTGTGGCAGATGCCGATATCGATGCACCGGAAGCCTGGGACTTGCAGACGGGCGGTGATGTGATTATCGCCGTGGTAGATACGGGGGTGGATTACAACCACAGCGATCTATCCGGTAACATCTGGAATAACGGCGCAGAGATTCCCAATAACGGCCGTGACGATGATGGTAACGGTTTTGTGGATGATGTACGTGGTTGGGATTTTGCCAACAACGATAATAATCCCATGGATGACAATGATCACGGGACTCATTTGTCCGGCATCATTGCTGCCAACGGTAACAATGGCTCCGGCGTGGTGGGGGTTAACTGGTCGGCGCGTATCATGCCGTTGAAATTCATGGACAGAACCGGGGCGGGCACTTCTGCCGACGCTATTGCTGCCATCGATTACGCTGTGGCCAACGGTGCCCGGGTGATTAATGCCAGCTGGGGTGGCGGCCCTTTCAGCTCGGCCATGTTCAACGCGATCAGCGCTGCCAATGACGCTGGTGTGTTGTTTGTTGCTGCGTCAGGTAATGAGAGCAATAACAATGATCGCAATCCTAATTATCCGGCCGATTATGATTTACCGAATGTGATTTCCGTAGCAGCGACCGATGATGCCGACACCCTGGCCGGTTTTTCCAATTTTGGAGCCAATAGTGTGGATCTGGGCGCACCGGGTGTGAGTATCCTGAGCACCGTGCGTAATAATGGCTATGCCAGCTTCAATGGCACCTCCATGGCTGCGCCGTATGTGGCCGGTGTTGCCGCATTAGTGGTAGCCGAGAATCCGAACATCAGTATTTCCGCGTTACGCGCGGCCTTGCTGGATAACACCGATTCGGTGACTGACCTGGCGGGACGTACTGCTACTGGTGGTCGATTAAATGCTTTTAAAGCACTGGGTGGTGGTACTACCCCTCCACCTCCTCCACCGACACCAGTGGTGACTGTCACCCCAGGCGACACCAACGTTATTGTGGGTGACAGCGTGCAGTTCAGCGCCAATGGTGGCAGCGCACCCTATGTTTGGTCGGTGGCGGATACCAATATCGGTAGTATCAGTGCTAATGGTAATTTCACGGGGCTTGCTATAGGCGTTACTCGTGTGAATGCCACTGATGCCAATGGTGTGCGAAGTGGTGATGCCACCGTCAGTGTGAGTGAGACTGCCGTTATTCGTATTTCACCCAACACAGTGAGCCTGCGTGTGGGCGAGAGCGTGACCCTTTCAGCCAGCGGTGGCAATGCTCCTTACAGCTGGGTTAGCAACAGTCCGGGTGTGGTGACCATTGACGCCAGCAGTGGTGTGCTTACCGCTCAAAATACCGGGGCCACGACTGTTACAGTGACGGACAATAGTGGTAATACTGCAAATTCCGGTGCGATTACTGTCGCTGCGGCACCGCCTCCTGTTGCTGTGTCAGTATCACCCAACAGTGGCAGTGTTGCCGTCGGAGCCACTCTGCAATTCAGTGCCAACGGCGGGAGTGCTCCGTATAGCTGGAGTGTGAGTAATGACTCCGTTGCCCGTATCGATAGTAATGGTGTGTTAACGGGACGTGCTGCAGGCAGCGTAACGGTAACGGCACGCGATGCCAATGGTGCTATTGGTAACAGCGGCAACATCACCATCACTGCCGCCAACAACGGCGGTGGAGGTCGTGGAGGTCATGGAAGAGGCGGTCGTGGAGGCCGTGGTGGCATGGGCGGCGGCATGATGGGGGGTGGCAGGATGGGAGGCAGATAAGCCATTGTGATTTTTTGATGGGTAAAGGGGGCTCATTGAGCCCCCTTTTTGTTGTGTTTATTTTTTAACCTGACGACCGAGCCTAGGGATTCACCTTTTGGAAGGTAGATGCCGAAATGGGTTAGGCAGAGGCTATTGACTAAAATCGAATTCATCCTTTACGGGCAGTTTTGTGCAGTACTTTTATCCAGGTCTGAAGTTATGTACATAGTACTTTCCCGTGGTAAGAAGGGCGTACAGCATACTGACCGAAAAAAGCTACCTGCCTTGAAACGATGTATAAGTTGAATAAATATTAGTTAAATAGTAATACCATCCAAGCTCTGCCGTTTTTGCACTGTTGATAGTTTCATATAAGGCTTCACCGACCAGTTCGTGTACCCGGGTTGTTGGGTGGATTTCGTCAAAGAAAACAAACTCATCAAAATTTGAACCGGAATTACAGTCTGGGTGAAAAGTGGAGTCGGCAGAATTAAAGCAGGCATCAGTAGTATTGCTGAAACCATAACTATCAGCGTCTTCGACCAATTCGTTAAAAAAATTGAACAGATCAAATCGGGTGATTTTGGCACGGCTTGTATATTTAAGGTATCGGGTCATTTTATACAGCTCATCTTGATACAATTTGCTGAGTGTAGTGGAGCGTTCGATGAGTCCAGGGTTATCTGTTGCAGTGGCAATTCGTCGGGTTTCAGGCATCAGGCCGATATTGGGTGAGCTGACCAGAAGAAACGAGCGAGCACCAGCCCGGGACAGGGTTTGAATAGCCTTTCGCACTTTGGTAGCGGCAGCTTTGACCTTTGAGCGGGCAAGAATTGAAATTGTTTCACTACGGGCATCACGAATATCATTGCCGCCAACGAAAATCACATACAGCGCATCCGCAGGTGCAATAATGTGGTTGGCCTGGAAGCTGACAATTTGGATATCAAGGTCCATAGGTTCCATGCCGGCGGCATTAGCACCTGCTACCGCATAATTACTGCCCTCGGCTGGCCCAATCAGGTGCAATGATGCCGATACCGTGTGTCCGAGTCGAGCGGCGAGTGTTTCTACGGCTACCGACCCATTGCTGATACGGTTCATGTAATAGGGCGACGGCAAGTCACCCGTTAGCGAGGCAAGATTGCCAGTATCAGACAGGCTGTCGCCAAACACGAATACCTGGCTGAATGAGACGTCTGCTGCTTGTGCCCAGCTTGATGATATGAGTAATAACAGCAAAATAAATTTAGACAGGCGAAATTTGAACATTTGTGGTTCTCTCCTTTGAACATTTGTTGGTTCCTTCCTTTTTAGGTGAGCCCGGAACCTGCAAGGCTTTTGGTAACATAAAACAATTGAATCCTATTGTCTCCGGATTTCCTTAGTGCATGCGCAGCTTTATTTTTTTAGTTAGCAGAAAATAAAGCTGAAAAATTCCTATAGTAATAAGGGTTGTCAAGGAGGGGGGTAGGCGTTTATGCCGAATATTCCTTGACAACCCTGTCAGGCAGAAGCTGAGAAGCCCAGAGCATGTTTATGTTAAACGCCCTGAGATGGTCTACAGATATTAGCCGGAAGTCAACTTAATGTTACACCCATTCCGTCGGCGAAGGCCAAAAAGTGCTAATAATCCAACCCCTACCAGAAATAGGGTTTCTGGTTCAGGGATTGAGGTGGTAACGACATTGATTAATCCGGGGTTAGTACTTGTGGCTAATATCCCCCCATTCTCATCGCCCAAAAACCCACCACCAGAGATATTCCCAGTCAGATTCAATACTGATTGCCCAACACTTAAGGCATCAAAAACCAAAGTTGCCAAAATAATGTTAGTGGTGCCAGTTTGCAGCGATGTTAAACTGGAAAGGAGAGATGACTCTGCCAGGTTTGAAGTTCCCAGGCCATTATTTGTGTTTTCACTTTGAAGCGATAATGAACCACCACCTAACGCATTGCCAAAAGAAACACTGGCAAGTGATAGAATGCTGTTATCCCAACTGACATCAAAATCAAATGCACCGATATATTCGTTTTGTAAGTTGCTTGCCACAATATTAACGGAAGCTTGGCCGGACAACAAAATGGTTTGTGTATTTGGCGAAAAGCTCAAAATCACTGTTGCAAATACTGACTGACTTGTTATAAGCAACAAAGGTAAAATCATGCCACGTAGAATTAATTTTTTAAGCATCATGTGAACTCCTGTTTTTTTCATTAGGTTGCATCAGTTTTTTTTGTGAGTTGGCCTCAGCTTTAATATCAAAAAAATTATCAAAACAGAGGCCATTTCCTTACACACTGTTTGTTGTTCTTTTAAAGATCCTGGCAATTGTTTAAATCACACTGAAGCGCACATTGACGTGCATCCAGGACAGTAATGACATTGTCTTTATCCACGTCACGCGGGTCGCTTGAATCTGTTGCCGGTGTATTTCTGGCGGCAAAAATGAGCGAAATGTCGTTTGTGTCAATATTATTGTCACCGTCAACATCACATTTCTGTATGGCCAAAACCTGTAGTGTTACCGGACATTGCACAAACCCGCCACTTGAACTGGTGGCGCTAAAACTCACCAGAACATTGCCGACCTGAGTTGCATCAGGTGTCCAGTTGAATGTGCTCGATACGGGGTTTCCTGTAATGGGCAAAACAGGTGCCATGGATGCGCCTGATGGTAATCCTGCGCTGTTTAGAGTTACCGTATCACTGGCATCCGGGTCTGACGCAACAATGCCAAATGTTAACGTATTACCCAGGGTAACAGTCTGAGTTGTATTGCAAATTGGCGGTGAACTTACAGGGGGTTGTATGACAGGTGGTGTAGGATCCACTGTGGTTAATTGTATGAAAAAATCCAGGGGCACCTTTGTGGTGCCGTCTTCTATCATTACCTGGGTAGAATACAGTGTGTTTCGTCCACGAGTCGCCAGGGTTGCACCCGCAGTGTCCCATGTATAAATACCTGTTAACGGATCGATACTTGCGGGGTTGGGTGCATTGCTTCCTGGACTGCCGGGTTGCCTGAAACCTCCTGCCTCTGCTGATGTGGATAAACGAAATGATATTGTATCGTCATCAACGTCGGTTGCCGGGATTACAAAGCTGCATATGGCATTTATCGGGCACAAAACGACAGGGTCTTGTACGCTCGATGGGGAATTATTTCCCGCACTTAAATCAATTATCGTTTCCGTCCGATAGTTTCCATTGGAATTATTGATATGTTCGTTAGGGTTCGCGACCCGGGAAATTCTACAACAGCTGCGTAAATATGCAGTAAATGATCCTGCGCTGTTATAGGTGTGGTTTAATATTGTATCAATTGGATCTCCTGAATTAGCTATAGGTAAGCTGGTGGGGTCCACTGCAACACCTGATAACCAGTTGTTTACCGGGTCAATAGATGTTACCAAATATAATAACGAACCAAACGGTGAGCTGACTCTGGAGCCATCACCCCAGTTGAATCGAGAACGACCTATACGTTCAAAAATAACATCACCGACACCGGCGACACCGGCCGGGCCGGTGCATGCGGTTCTTGTCATGGAAACCAAATTTACACATTGGGAGTTATAGCCGTTTCCACGCCACGCATTCAGTAATCTTACATTTACAGAGTTTGTGGTTGTGCCAGCTGTCCATGCTATGTGTCCATAGCGAAAGTGAGTTGCTTGTGCTGTTGCTGCGGCTAAAAAAATAATCAGAAATATTGACGACCATAGTATTGGATTTTTTTTACACATTTTCTTCGGACCCTCCTTAAGAACTGCTTTTAACGTGTTTGCAGAAATTCCGGGCGTGCTTACAACAGCTCCAAGCATGCTTGCAGAAGTTCTAATTCAGTGAAGTCTTAAAGAAACGATCGAAAGGCGATCAGACATAAGATCCGCGATCAGCGGGTTCCATCCAACTTTTATGCCAATATATTTTACAGGTATTGTAAGTTGTTAATATTTAGTGGAATTATTTTATTTATTATTATTTGTTTATGCTTGTTTTTTAAGCATGAGCTACATGGTGTAAAAAATATCGACAATAGTAAGATGGGATAAAAAAACAAAAACACTGCGGTTAGTTTAGAAACGGTAACAGGGAATTTCAAGTTCCTTCCATCCCCTGTCTGGTCAACGAGTATTTCAACAGAGGCGATAACTATCCTGACACAGGGGGTTACCGAAGTGGTTTAATTGAACAGAACACTGATTTTCTCAAAAAGGAAATTGTCGCCACTTTGAAATCGATAGCAGTTAGAAATTATTGAACGGAGTGGAAAAGGGTGGGGTTATTCAGGCCTGTGGTCTTCGCTTTTCAGGCTGTCGCAAAAAACACTATACTTCCCTTCGCCTGGCGCTCCGTCGTCGAGCCAAAGGCTTCTGCTCAAACCCGTTTTGGTTCCCCGGACAAAAAAATACCCCGACAAGCGGGGCATTGATTTTATGTATGGCGGAGAGGGAGGGATTCGAACCCTCGATACGCGTTAACGTATACACGCTTTCCAGGCGTGCTCCTTCAGCCACTCGGACACCTCTCCAGAATTGTTTCTCCAGCCTTTCGACCCGAAAAACAGCGCGCAAGGGTAAACCAGAACGACGGTGGGCGCAATGTGGGTGGGTGATTTTTGTGCAGATTTTTGATGATAAGTCAGGGTAATTTCAGGAGAAATTTTTCAGGGTGGTTCTCAAGGCGGGCGGGCTGCTGCCGATAGGTTTAGGAACCTGTCAGGCTTGGGATGAATCTACAGCAAAAAACCATTTGGGCTTATTTTTTCGATCATTTTCGTTAAATATGTGCAATGTTCGCCTCAAATGATCAAAAAAATGGGCTCAAAATAGCTTTCTCTCGCTACGATTCCCCAAGTCCGACTGACTCCTAACGTTCAATGCATGGACTGAAGATATCTCGTTATGAAATTTATTATTGGAGTGGTGCTGGTTATTGCTTGTGTGGCGGGAGGGTTTGTTCTCTCGCATGGCAATTTAATGGCGTTGTGGCAGCCGTTTGAGGTGCTGATTATCTGTGGCGCGGCTTTTGGGGCGTTTGTCATTGCCAATCCGGGCACGGTGATCAAGGGTGCATTGGGCTCCATCGGCCAATTACTGAAAGGCTCCAAGCATAACAAAAAAAGCTACATGGAGTTGCTGGCGCTGATGTATGACCTGTTTACCAAGGCGCGTAAAGAGGGGTTGATGGCGCTGGAGGCCGATATTGATGAGCCCGAGAACAGCCCGATTTTCCAGAAATATCCACAGATCTTAAAAAATCACCATGCCCTGGATTTTATTGCTGATTATCTGCGCCTGATGGTGGGCGGCAATATGAATCCTTTTGAAATTGAAAATCT
>WFQM01000022.1 GCA_015487095.1 Gammaproteobacteria bacterium
GCCAGTTTTGTCACCCTGAAAAAACACGGGGAACTGCGCGGCTGTATCGGCTCGCTGGAAGCGCGTCGGCCATTGGTGGAGGATGTGCTCCACAATGCTCATGCCGCTGCTTTTGCTGACCCACGTTTTCCACCCGTTTCTGCGCAGGAACTGCCTGAACTGGCGTTTCATCTCTCCATACTCACACCCGCTGAGCCTCTGCAATTTACCTCGGAAACGGATTTATTACAGCAGATACGGCCCGGCATCGACGGACTGGTATTGGAGGATAACTTACACCGGAGCACATTTTTACCCGCAGTATGGGAATCGTTGCCCGATGCCGTGCAATTTTTACAACACCTGAAACAAAAGGCCGGATTACCTGCGGATTATTGGTCCGACACGTTAAAAATATCGCGTTACACCACCGAGTCATTTTAATGTGAATCCGCGCTACGGAATGAGCGCCAAACAACATATTCCAGTCTCGTTTGGTGGAACCGCTGCGCTTGTTCCACCCTACCCAGATAGATGTAAAATCGTAAAATGAAACAAGCGCAGCTAGATGTAAAATTGTAGGGTGGAACAAGCGCAGCGGTTCCACCATGACTCGGGTAACTGAGTAATGAAAATCTTCATTATAAATAATTACATTATTGCTTAGCCTGATCGCTTTGCATCGTTCAGGACATTATTTTCTCTGCAATTAACAGACTTTTACAACCGCACACTCTTTCTCTATTGCCATAGACAGGCCCATCGCTTTAAAAAGTTTTTGATGGTCGAGCGGCTTAGCAAGACAGGCTTCTGCACCCAGCATCAGGCTACGCTGGATTTGTTCATCATTCAGATAATCCACCATCGTCACCAGACGCACATGCCGGGTTGCATGATCACTCTTGATACGGCGGCACATTTCAATACCTTCCTGGTTCGACAACATCAAATCCATAAGCACAATATCGGAGCCACCACGTTGTAAATGCTGACCAGCCTCAAAGGCCGTGTGTACGGCGGTGGCAACCACCGTTTCTGACAGGGTGTCAAACAGATCCACGAGAAAACGAGTGAGTCGCGGATCACTGTCAACAATCAGAATACGTTGCTTGCCTTTATCGGGACGACTGATATTCAAACCACGCATTTGTGCGAAGAAGCGCAAGTCTTCACGGGAAAAGGCGGTATCCAGCCCGTCCTGCAAATGTACATGCAACCTGCCCTGTTGCACCCATTCAAAAACGCGGAGCGGCGAAGTCATGAGTAATTCCGCGACTTCGTCCGCAGAGAGCTTTGTTTTTTCTGCCATGAGATACGACCATATCGAGGGGTACGACGGTGATACCACTTAAAAAACCGTCTTCCTACATAACGTGTCGTAACAGTGAATCTTTAGCGGATATTGACAGTTTTTATACCGGTTTTTGGTAGCCGTTAATTAACACCAAACCTCAAAACATTGCCGTCTACTTCCCTTTTGCGTCAAAACAGTTGTCGTCCTTGCTGAAACATATCTCGTCATCTTCGGCATTTGATCAATGCCAGGGAAGGAATTTTAACCTGAACCACACAACAAAGAATAATGTCTCTTTTTACTTGTGCGTTATATTGATTTTGGTTCGTACGTTAGAGCAGAACCAAGTAACTTTGAGAACTGAGATTGGAGATTGTTAATTTGTTCATCTGAATTAGAAACAATTACTGTGGGGTTTACTTTTTGCACAGATATATGAACGCTCACATTATGTTCTTTAACAACGGTGAAATCCTGGCAAAATTCTTTAAAATCCAGGTTATCCTTCATACACCAAAATACTTTTGTATCCGCTTCTACAAGCTTATCCATAACATCAGTCATGGCTACAAATTGCTCTATGCTGTCATACACAAATATTCTTCTTATTTTCACCCCCTCTTTTGCCTTTTCTACATTAATATTTAAATACCCATGATTGTACTTCCAAATATCCGGATCTACCAACATGCAGACACCATCAAAGGTATCTCCTTTCCCCAAAGCACCCAGCAAAGTCTTGTTTGTTTCTGCTATGTCATTTATACGAAAATCAGCACTATTCGATGCAAATGATAATGCATTTTTGGCGTGATCAAATTGATCCACAGCCAGAACATAACTTGCATTTTTTTTGTTTTTTCTCAGTTCATGGAGAAACAACATTAATTCATATCCTTCTTTTTGCTCTTCTGTTGGCAAAGATAGCGTGGGACGAATTAATGTAATATCCCTGTGTAGCAAAAAGATAGAAGTAAGCACATTCATTAACAATGTGGAAACCATCAATAAAATCGAAGAAATAGTTTGCTCTTGCAATGAAAACCCATATTTCCCTGAAAGCCAAAGAAACAAAACCACTGACAAAACCCCAATAACTCCTATTATAATATTAACCATATTCTATCGAGCCCTGTTTGAAACCAATCCAGCCTGACCTGTTATTGATAAATAATTTTTTATCTTCTCATAACCAAATAAACTACCCATAGCAAGCTGCGAGAAGCCCAACCTGGAAAGATCAAAATACCACAAAACCAATATCTTGTGATTGTTGTGTTTACCTTACGCAACCCGAAGTTTCGACACTAAATCACGAGGAAGGAGATGCCGTATTTTTCCTCATATGATGTTTGATTTCAGCTGGCAGGTTATTTAACCAGAAGCTGTTGCACAGAAGTGTTGTTGCAGCCAGTAAAACTGGAAACATACTGGATTACCAGAGGGCGTTATCCTGGCCGCCGAGGTGGCAAAACCAGAAGCGATTGGCTGTGGATCAGTTTAAACCCGGGAGCGGTGTATGCAACAACCGCTCCCGATGAAGAACAACAGGAGCCACCAAACTCGGTGTATATTGATAGTTTTTACTCTGCTTGCAATAGCCATTAATCAACGCCGGACTTCAAACCGTTCGCCTCTGGCCTTACGCAAATCCACACGAACACGCTGTTTGCTCCAGCCATGCAACTTGTCATGCGCCTCGACAAAAACAATGACTGTATCCGCGGGAATACGCAAATCACGCAGATTACGTGTGACGGGTTGTTCCTTTTCATGCGGATGATACAAAGTGCGCGTGCCCAACACCTTGCCTTTTTCATCCACAACCCGCCATGCATCTGCGTAATGTGACCAGCCGGTATCGGCGTGACGCAGCGTAGTGTTGACATTCCAGCTGTCACCCTGTTGTTCAAAATGCACTTTCATGATGGCGACATCACCCGCAAGTACGGTGCTGCCAAAAAGACCACAAAGCAAAAGCCACACGACAATAGCTGTACCTGTAAACCACTTTTTCATGTTCATGCTCCTAATATAAATGCCACACCTTGCAATACCATCCAGGCCAGCACCGCCGCCAGCACATCGTCCAGCATAATGCCCAGACCACCGTGTACACGCCGGTCAGCCCAGCCAATGGGCCAGGGTTTGATAATGTCAAAAAAACGAAAAAGGACAAAGCCTGCAACCATCCATTGCCAGCCCGGGGGTGCGGCGATCATGGTGATGAGATAACCAACAATTTCATCCCATACGATACCTCCGTGATCATGCACACCCAGATCCCGGCTGGTGACATGGCACAGCCAGACACCCAGCAACGTCATCACCACTACTACGGCCAGATATGCCCATAAACTTAGCGGCACCATCAACAGATAAATCGGCAACGCTGCCAGGGTACCAAAGGTTCCAGGAGCAAACGGCATCGCACCGCTGCCAAAACCAAAGGCCAGAAAATGGATCGGATTGCGCCAGACACTGCGCGGCGCGCTATTTTTGCTCATTGTGGTGTCCCGGAAGTAAAGTGATCAAACCCCGTATTATCCAAAGTCAGTAGCTGATCATTGGCATCCCGCCAACGCAATCCCGGGCTTGCCGTTATTTCACCAATGCGTGTGCAGGTGCAATCCAGCCCGGCCAATGCCTCAATTTCCTGTCCGGCAGGCAGCGTAAAACATAACTCGTAATCGTCACCCGCACTCACTGCTGCCCGCCAATTATTCTCTGGGGCAAGCAAGCGGTATGCCGACGACAGTGGCAATTGATCAACATGGATATCGGCTCCTACATTGCTGGCTGTCAGCACATGTCCAAGATCGGCTGCCAGTCCATCAGATACATCAATGGCACTGCTGGCACGTCCACGCAAAGCAAGACCCGCAGCAATACGGGGTGTTGGGAATTCCAGTCGGTGAATAAGGTGCATTGTGGCATCATTATGCGCATCAGGCGGTTGCTGATACAAACGCAGGCCCAGCCCGGCATCACCCACCGTACCGGTTAAAAAAATACCATCACCCGGTTGCGCGCCACTGCGTAAGAGCGCCTGCTCCCGCGACACAAAACCCGTCACCTGCACGGTAATGCTCAACGGCCCGCGTGTAGTATCCCCTCCCACCAGTTGCATATTGTGTGTACTGGCCAGATCAAAAAAACCCTGGGCAAAATCGCTCAGCCATGAGGTATCTGCCTTGGGTAAGGTCAATGCCAGAGTAGCCCAGGCAGGCTCGGTACCCATGGCCGCCAGATCACTGAGATTGACAGCCAGTGCTTTGTAACCCACCGCCCGTGCAGCGGTGTCTAACGGGAAATGGACACCCGCAATCAGCGTATCCACCGACACCGCCAGCAGACTGTCTGCCGGAGGCGCAAGTAACGCAGCATCGTCGCCAATGCCCAGCGGAACGTCCGCACGCCGGGTGGATTGTTCGGTAAAAAAATGCCGAATCAGATCAAATTCGGAACAGGTCATGGGAAGACAGCACAGCAACGCAAAATATAAAAACTACTGGTCTGCGGGTTTATTCTTGGGCTTGTTTTTATATTTTTCAGTGCCATTGATTTCCGTGGCACGTAATTTTTTGGCCACACCATCCAGAATGCCATTGACGTATTTATGGCTCTGGTCTGCACCAAAGGTCTTGGCCAGTTTGACCGATTCATTAATCACCACACGATAAGGAACATCCAGCCGGTGTGCCAATTCATAACACCCCAGCCGTAAAATCGCACGTTCAACACCATCAACTTCCTCAATGGTACGATCCAGCAAAGGCACCAAATGCCCGTCCAGCTCATCAAGATGGGCAGGGACTTTGTGCAACAGTTCATGAAAATAGTCACCATCGACTTTTTTCATATCGTGATCGAGACAATATTCCGTCTCGATATCGGTAAGGCTTTGTCCTGCTACTTGCCAGGTGTAAAGCGCCTGAGTGGCGAGACGTCGTGCCTTGTGTCGGGTTTGGCTCATTTCAATTCACTCATTTCAACTTAAGGCCTTTAATAAATTAACCATCTCAATGGCGGACATCGCCGCTTCCACACCCTTGTTGCCTGCCTTGGTGCCAGCCCGTTCTATGGCTTGTTCGATAGTGTCTACCGTCAACACACCAAAAGCCACCGGCACATCATATTGCGCAGAGACTGCTGCCAGCCCTTTGGTGCATTCACCGGCCACATATTCAAAATGTGGCGTGCCACCTCGAATCACTGCTCCCAGTGCAATGATTGCATCATATTCCTTTTTGGCAGCCATACGTGCAGCCACCAACGGCATTTCAAAAGCACCGGGCACTTTCACTAACTGCAAATCGCTGTCATTAGCACCGTGACGTTTCAGTGCATCAATGGCACCTTCTACCAAACTGTCTACTACGAAGCTGTTAAAGCGCCCGGCGATAATGCCGAAGCGTGCGCCGTGTACGGTGAAGTTACCTTCGATTGTTTTTATATGATTCATAATATTTTCCGTTCCTGCAAAAAATTGTATGGATGTTCCACTGGCTAAAAACAGGATTGGAGTGCGAGCCTGTGAAACAACCTCCGTGCATGACACCCCTCACCCCGACCTTCTTCCCTCAAATGTAAATATAAGTGCTAAAAACACTCTGCTTTTAAAAAATCACCGAGTATTTATATTTATACCCGTAGCGATTGAGATTTAGGCCTGATTGCACGCCCTATTTACCCCATGGCTGCGTTGAAACTCCTTGCAATAGAACGACTATTCCGCGTCATTTCGCCTTGCCATGGAGAAAATATGACGCACACTTAAACCTAAATCCCAAACGCTACGGGTATAACGCAGAGAACGCAAAGTTTTTAGTGTTTTTCTCTGCGTCCTTTGCGTCTCTGCGACCTCTGCGTTTATAACACGCCACCCTGTCAATGCCACTACGACATAACCGCCCACTGTACTGAAACGCCTGCCCGCATCCTCAACCTGATTATGCTCAAGACTCTTTTTTCTAATTGCCCGGCCATGGCAAAACCTGGAAACCATTGTACTGGAAAAACTCCCGTTGGTAGCAAGAAGTCTTTGGGCGTACAGCCCATAACAAACAAAACACCAAACATCAACACATTGCTTTCAAGCTCATTGGCAATCCATTATTAATCGGATACCGGATATTCTCTGATGAGGGTTAGTGGACTGTTTTCATCGGTTTTTGTGAGCCAGAAAAGTCGATAAGAAACATAACTCCCACCGACCACATGCGCTTTTGCATAAAGTAATATGTCTTCGATATTATCGTGATTAAAATCACCCCGCGCGATAAGCGATACATTTTGATAAGCACCCGACAAATCATATTTCGCCTGATACTCGTCCTTCTTTGAAACAAATTTCACCGTCTCCACATCAGCCCAGCTCACAATTTTTTTATTTTGTAAAACCCTTTTCCATTCAGAGTCAGAGATAACTAACGCCAGATTTTTAGGTGCATGAAGAGGAAAATCCGCATCCAGTTTAAAACTGGACAAAAAACTGTATTGGGCGGGGCGTGCTTTGGCGATGGACTCTGCGGCCGCACACATAGCAGTCAAATATATGAACGGCGGGAACTCATAGGGCTTATCAGTTTCCAATTGCGTAATAGTCGGCAAGACCTGATTACAACGATCTGCGCTAAATACCTCTTTCGTTTGTAAATTGACCAGCTCAAAGGGCATATACCAATGTTTATCTAATAACGCCTTGATATCCTGTTGATCACTCACAGGAGTCTTTTCCTTTAATAACAGCTCAGCCATGGCAAAACCCGAAAACCACTGTACCGGATAAACTTTCGTTGCTGCCAGTGTAACCTTAGGCGCACAACCCATAATCAGCAAAATACCAAACGTCCATACACTGTATTTAAAGTTCATTCTCCAATCCTTTTGTGTCAATTATGGATCTGTACTTTAATTTTCGGGGGGTGTTTTCTCGGCATTTTTAGCCGCAGCCTCGAATAGTGCTCTAACATAGTTATTGCGGGCATCTGAAACTGGAAATTTCCGGCGTGACTCAGCTGCCGCCTCAGCCCATTTTTTTGCCTTGACCGCTTTATTTAACTTGGGAAATAAATTTCTTAATTTTGTCATCCCCAAGTTAAAAATCATATCCAACAAAGCCAACCTCACTTCTGTTGAATAATCATCGAAATCCGGGTAGAGCCTCTTTAATTCGCTATAAAATTTATTTATGTGCTTGTTGGTCAGCCTGTTTACTTCGACCTTTTTCATAATCAATTGGGTATATTTTTTATAATAAGGTGCTGCTGTATCGGATTTCCATTGTTTTTTAACTGCCTCATAATCGATGGTTATTTGCGCGTCAGTTGCTATCGCCCCTGTTTTCCCCACCACCAGATTCAGCTCCAACGCCGCCGCCAAGTCGCGAACCAGATGCCCCACACCAATGGTCACGTGTCCCTCTGAATCAAGGTACATATGCCTCACATCTCCTTCGTAACGAATGAGATTCTCTCTAAGTGTCCGCTTTTCTTTTTCTGTCAACATGTCATTCTTTTGCCTGTTGGTTTCGTCCATTGAACTAATGAATGGCGGTGTAAAAACATACCGCTATTCACATCACAGTGGCTTGGCGGTGGTCAGGTCATACCCCGTTCGTTGCGGGCTGCCGGAGGTGTTGGTGGCGTCATGGTCTTTGTAGCTCACTACAATTTGAGAGAAGCTCAGGTAGATAGTCTCTTCCATTTCCCCGGTATCGTCTGCTTCAATGTCATAACGGCTGATCAGGCAATTCTCCAGGGCATAACTCATAAATTCTTCTACGTTGTTGCTGCCGGTGCGCACAAATCTGAGCACAGCTTTTTTACCGGAAGCACCACCCACCGCCGCTCTGAAAAATTGACTGACCGAGGCGTCGATGGTTTTACTTAAACTGATTTCGTTCAATATGGGGCGGCCAACTTCACGGTTGCTCAGCTTGCCCGGCTCCATGGAAATCTCCCGGCAGGTGCCAAAGTCCACGGTATTGATGGCGATGTGGTCTTTGTACCCTTCTGCGGTCACGCCACCTTTAATACCTTCGTATTCCAGATAAATGGCCATAACGATGCTCCTTTATTGTGAGTACAACAACAGCTTTTGCAGGGTACGCGGTGCGCACCCTGCGAGGCTAATATTACGGATTCAACATCAATCGTGATTGATGTACTCAACCACCTCCAACCCAAAACCGGAAAGCCCATGCATGCGTTTAGGCGCACTGAGCACCCGCATTTTTCGCACTTCCAGATCCAGCAATATTTGCGCACCGACACCATAAGTCCGCAAATCAGGGTTGGACTCACGCCTGAGCGCAATCTCGCCCGCATCTTCCGCCTGATAATGCGTAATAC
>WFQM01000023.1 GCA_015487095.1 Gammaproteobacteria bacterium
ACGAACTACGTTTTGAAGATAAAAAAGGATCAGAGCAGGTTTATATCCATGCTGAGAAAAACCTGGATACGATGGTTGAGAATGACGAAACGTTAACGGTTGATAATGATCGTACCAAAATTATCAAAAATGATGAAAATTCAACAATAGAAAATGATCGTAATAAAACAGTCAATAACAATCAGACGGAAACCATAAAAAAGAATAAAACCATTGATGTTGGTAAAGACCACAAAGAAATTATTCAGGCCAATATGACAATTACGGTTGATAAGGATCTCAAGGAATCCGTTCGTGGTAAATATCTGGAAGATGTCACAAAAGACTATGGCTTGCGTGCAAAAACCATCACTATGAATGCTGACGATGAAATTATCATTCAGACAGGAGCTGCAAAAATGGTGATGAAGAGCAATGGGGATATTACTCTGAGCGGTAAGACGATTAATATCAAGGGATCGGGGAATGTAGTGATCAAGGGCAGTAAGGTCATTACCAACTGATTGTGAATGATTGTGAATCAAAATAACCCGGATGCCAGTCAGGCGTCAGATGAAACGCCATCATCACTTTCTCCTGTTGCGCCCGGTGAGGTTGTTATTGGTGTCCTGGTAAAATTTGATGAGCAAGGGCAGCCGCTTGTTAACTTTTCTGAAAACACCTCCGGGCATACTCTGCCAGCTATAACTACGCTTGGCCTGACTCGGCAACATATTGGCAGGCAGGTCGCCCTGTTATTCGCGAATGAGGATGTTCATACCCCGGTCATAATGGGGCTGATTCACAGTCCCTTACAAGATATGCTGGAAAACTTTAACTCGCCTCAAACAGAAAACCGGAATAATATAGAAATCGAAGGCGAACTCAGGGTGGAGGATGTCCAGGTTGATGGCAACAGGCTGGTTTTTGAAGCAAAAGAAGAGATTGTTTTTAAATGTGGTGATTCCAGTATTACACTGACCAAATCAGGAAAAATCCTGATTCGTGGCAAGTATTTGTTAAACCGTTCTACCGGTGTAAACCGGATTCTGGGTGCTTCAGTACAAGTAAACTAACCCCCCCTCCATCCTTTTTGAACATGAAGGATGTGAAGTGGCAATATTGAAAACCTATAAATCATGTTACAACTTCACAACAGCACACCTTTTGCAGCCAATATGGCTTTATTCCCGAATGAAGAAGCCGTTGATACGCTCTACATATTAGTCAGGGCCACATTTAATATTGGCAAACAATGGACTTTGGCAGATGAGCAGTTACCACCGACAGAAGCTGATGAATACTGGGCCGAGCCGGGAAAGTCCAGCATTAAATACGCTTCTGATTACCACACAGGCAAATCCTGTAGTGATATTATTATGCTCGGTCATGCCAGCGTACCTGACGGAAAAGAAGTTAAACAACTCGATGTTAACCTTACTGTAGGGCAAGTACATAAAACGGTCACAGTTTTTGGTGATCGTCACTGGCAGGATGGGCGTATTACATCTCCGCATCCGTTTACGACCATGCCCATGGTTTATGAAAAAGCTTTTGGCGGAGTACATATTATTGATGAACAGATTGCTGAAACCGAAGAACGTAATCCGGTTGGGCGTGGTTTTGCCGGTAAGCGAAAATCAGCTGAAATGAACGGTGTGCCACTACCCAATCTGGAAGACCCCAATAACCTGATTACTGATACAAAACAGCAGCCTGTGCCTGCCGGTTTTGGATTTACTTGCCCGCACTGGTTGCCTCGCTCCGGTTTTTCCGGTACTTATGATGAAACTTGGCAAACCCGGCGGGCACCTTACTTGCCCGTAGATTTTGATAAACGTTTTTTTAGCATGGCGCATCCGGATTTGATTTATCCTGGTTTTCTTGAGGGCGGAGAGGCTGTAGAGATCACCAACATGCATCCGCGTGGTACCATCAATTTTGAGATACCCTTTATTCCGCTAAATGCTGATGTAAAGGTGGCGGGCCATTCGGTACGCCCCCAATTCAATCTGGAAACATTGATCATTGAACCGAATCAGTTAAAACTCGGCATGGCATGGCGAGCAGCTGTGCCATGTGATAAAAAAACGTTGCAGATAAGTGACGTAAAAATAAGCATGGCACGTTAATTAAATAATAGGTAATACCATGGGACAAACAACGCATTCAAACGGGCGGGGCATATCGCATAAAGGCAGCGGAGGAAAAAGTATGGTTTTTCCCGATGTCTGCCTTACCCAGATTGGTAATGTCGTAGTGCCGATTCCTTACCCAAACATGGGTCAGGCAATGGATACCAGCAAAGGCCCCAAAAGCGTCACAACGGATGGCAAAATGCCGATGGTGAAAGGGGCAAAATATTCAAAAAGCACGGGTGATGAGCCCGGTACCAAAAAAGGGATCATCAGTGGAACAATAAAAGATGAGTGTGAGTTTATGATGTATTCATTTGATGTGAAATTTGAAGGGAAAAATGTCTGTCGTCTGGGTGACCCTTTATGGCACAACAAGAAGAATATTTTAGGCTGAGTTAAACGTTGGGTATGGCAGACCACAGTATTCCAAATAACCTGGATATGAAACATGCTGACTAGCGACGTTTATGAGCAATATGTTAATAACTCCTCATTCCTATGGTTATTGCGTTCGGTAGTGATAGAGCAATCTCACTATGAGGTTGGCGACCTGTTTGAATTGGAGCAACGAATAGATGCCCAGCTTGATGGGTTGATGATATCGCTAGACATTGGCTGGCAAGCCTGTGAAGAGGCGCTCAAACTACAAGAACCCGGTGAAGCATTTACCGCCATGATGATAGCGATGCGTAGTCATGAGATTTGTAAAATTCAAAAGGCCGTTGAGATCGGGCTGGAAAATGAGCTTGCCCTGCCAGGGTTAATCTCTGCCATGGGATGGTTGCCCGGCGAGATCGCAACCCCTTGGACAGAACGGTTTCTCAATGGCAAGGATATGAACCACAAGTACTTAGGCTTGGCGGCCTGTAGCGTCCGACGCCAGGACCCAGGTGAAATACTGACCAATATTTTACGGCGAAATGACTGTCGGCAACACGAAAAGCTTTATGCACGAGCTTTACGCCTAATCGGAGAATTACGTCGTCAGGATTGTATGCCCGCAATCAATGCGGCCATGTATGACGATAATGAGATTATCAGTTTCTGGGCAAACTGGTCTGCGGTGTTATTAGGCCAACGAGCCAGTGTTAAAAACCTAGAGCCTCTTGTTTTTAAAGCTGGCCCCTGTCAAGAGTTGGCCATCCAGCTGGTCTTCAGAGTCTTGCCGATTGAGCAGGCCCGGGAATGGGTCTCCAGATTATCGGAAGATGAGAGCCAGATCCGGGCGGTAATCAAGGCCACTGGCGTACTCGGTGATCCTCACGCTATTAACTGGCTGATCAGCAAAATGCAAAACCCAATGTTAGCAAAACTCGCTGGTGAGTCATTTTCATTAATCACGGGCATCGATTTAGAAAAACACAATTTGCAAATTGATGTGCCAGACAATACGCCTCCTGTCGAGGGTATTGACGATGACAACATCGAGCTGGATCAGGATGAAAATTTGCCGTTCCCGGATGTCGCGAAAGTTGAAGCCATTTGGCGTAATCATGGGCAGAACTATATTATTGGCCACCGATATTTTATGGGCCGCCCTGTTACACCAGAAATTCTTAAAGAAAAATTGGCCGTAGGTACACAACGTCAACGTCATGCAGCAGCAATGGAGCTGGCGTTGAGTGAAAATGATGTGCAATTACCTAACACGCGCGCAAGAATATTAGCCTCATGAGTAGCGTATCTAAAGTGTATGTTGCCGGGATCGGCATGATAACTGCTATAGGTGAAACTGCCGGGATGACCGCAGCAGCGGTAAGAGCAGGGATTAGTGGCTATCAGCATGTTGATGAATATGACAGAAGCGCTGATCCGTTTAAAATGGCGTTGGTTCCAGAAGCTATACTACCCCCGCTTAACAAAGAACTGGAACGGATTGGTCTTGCTGCCCGGCAACGCCGATTGTTGCGTCTTTCTGTTTTGGCCATGCAGGAAGCACTGCAAATGTATCCGGCAAACAAGCCGCTTCCCCTGTTTTTGGCAGGTCCGGAAACATTACCGGAATGTGCTCCTGCTCTGCGTAGTGATTTTGTCCATCTTTTGAATACGCAAGCAGGTATTTCGATTGATAGTACAATGAGCCGAATATTTGCAACCGGTCGTGCAGGAGGATTTCAGGCCATTGATATGGCGTTTCGATATTTTGAGGCAACAGGTAATGATTATGCATTAGTGGGGGGGATTGATACCTGTCTGGATTTATATTTGCTTGCGACTCTGGATAAAGAGGCGCGTATTCTAACGGAAGAGAGGCAAGATGGTTTTGTTCCGGGCGAAGCCGCCGGTTTTTTATTGCTGATGTCAGAGGGCGCGCGGGAAAAGATGGGCGATCTACCGTTCACGGCAGTCTATCCACCTGGTTTGGCCAATGAAACAGGGCACCGTTACAGTCAGGAGCCGTATCGGGGCGATGGATTGTCAAAAGCATTTCGCCATGCTATTGCAAATGCGGATATAAAGACAAGTGGGGTATCGATTGCGTCGCTCTACAGCAGTATGAATGGAGAAGGTCTGGCGGCAAAGGAATACGGAGTAGCCGTTACTCGCAACCAAACAAAATTTGCCGAGAATGTTCAGCATAACCATCCTGCCGATTGCTTCGGCGATATTGGGGCGGCATTTGTACCCGTTTTGGCGGGCATTATTGCAAGCCATAAACGGCCATCAAACCAGGCGACACTGGTGTATTGCTCCTCGGATAAGCAGTTAAGAGGCGCTATGGTTGTCGTATGAAACCGATTAATGTTGTGCCATAAATTTTATGAGAAGGAGGGTTCATGTCTGAATTGGGTGAAGGTGCCTTAATGGCAAAAATACTGGAGCACAAGCATGATGAAAATGAGTGCCCTTTCTGCCAGGAAAATGAAGATGTAGCACCCGATGGGGTCAGTAGCCAGGAGCAGGCCTGGGATGAAGATGAGCGCTCTGACGACGATTACTATACTAAAAAAATTGGCAATAGCTCTGGCACGCTTGAAAAAAATATGGCTGCCAATAGTGAGCCACGTCCGAAAGACTGGACGTTATCTCACCCGGTATATGATTGCAATGGTAATAAAATTAACTTGCCTGATTCACATAAAATTACGCCCAATCCTCACCATTTGATTCCCGGGAACGAATCGCTGAAAAAGGTAGAAAGACTATTGAAGTGGATGTACGCTAGTGAGGGCCATATCGAGAAAGATATCAACTACGATGTGAATAATGCCAAAAATGGTATCTGGTTACCCAGTAACAATGCCATGCGAGGTAATCCTGACTGGAAGTGCGATACGGTCAAAATCACCTATGCCAATGCCGCGCAACCGGGACGGGGCTGTTTTCATGACAGGCACAAGAACTATTCAGAGTTTGTAGAACGTTTACTGAATAAAATTGCCGATAAAATGGGTAAGCAGGATTCTGTGTGCCAGTACAATACCGAAAAAAGCAGTGATAAATTCAAACCACCCTATGCATTGGTGTCGCGCCTTAATGGGGTCTCTCAACGCATGAAAGTCTACCTTAAAGAATACAATCCGGATGGTTTCGAGTCCCCGCTCTATACTTCTAAGTGGGTAGAAAAACGGATCAGAATCATCAATGAATACGACAATGGGAAAATGGCTTCTATCAAGTGTAATGAACATAAATAAAACGGAGTAACAATGTCAGAACATTATATGCTGGAGTGTTATCAGCCGATTGAGTGGGATGATATGGCGCTATTGAAATCTATTTATTTTAAAGAGATTGAAACATGGCGGAATGATATTGATTCTTGGAGAATGGGTAGAAGATTTATCAGCGAGCTCCCAAATCCTGTTGTAGTTAAAATTATGCCAGGAGATCCTGATGATCTAAAAGAAATGTATTACAACGATGCAATCATCATGAGCAAACGCCTGCTGGCAGCATTGCAAGAAGTGGGGGTAGATAACCTGGATGTCTATCCGTGTGTGATCATCAATGAAGGCACGGGGTTTCGCACCGAGGACTACGTGGCCGTCAATCTGATTGGTCTGGTCAAAGCAGCGGATATCGACAACTCGAATGTCACTGGTGGAAACAGCGATCATATGTTGGACACTGATTTTGATGGTCTGGCCATTGATCCAAAAAAGGCCAAGGATTATCTCATGTTTCGTTTGGCAGAAAATACCAGTGCCATTGTGATACATCGTTCTGTCAAAGAGCATCTGATTGAGAAAGGTTTTACCATGCTGAGTTATGTGGAACCAAAAGACTGGATAGGCTAGAAACAAAACTACGAACTGGCCTGTGCCCGGCAGGCTGAGAATTATCTCGCCAACTTGAGTTGGAACAATGGCAGCATACATTGAGAAGTTGTTGCCAAAGAGCTGGCAGCGATAGCAGGTAGAACTTGTGTGGGGCTCTTTTCTGTTTTTCATGAGCCTTCCAAGAAAAAAATTTTAAGGATAAAGGTGTTTGGGTGGAGGCACTGCGATTTATTTTTAAAGTCCCCGATAGGGGGTCTGTAAATCCCACGCTTTTAGGCGGCCAGGGTCAGCAATAGTATTGTTAGGGAATGCAAAATTATAAGTCTGGCGGCCATACTATTTGGGATTGCAAATATCACTTGGTTTGGGTGACGAAGTATCGTTACTCGGTATTGGGCGGAAATGTGACAGACGAAAGTCTGGAAAGCGTACATAGAAAACCAGAAGCCAAATGACCCAGATGATGATTTTAGTGTGTTGTAAATCGCCTTAAGGCGAAATGACCGGCTTTCAGCCGTAACCTGAAACCACCGGCTTTTAGCCGGTGGAGCATTCATAAAATATTTTTCTTTTCAGGGTGTTATGAAATGTAATTTTAACCCGGGTGCGGAATTAAAGGGAAAAAACAACCGCTGGAAAAAATAAAAAAGCAGGCTGTAGTAAACCATATCGCTGGGAAGGGCATCATATGATTCCTGGAAGTGCGTTTTATACAAAGGTTTCAACGGTTTCCAATGGTGCTGCTAGTAAGTCTCCGGTCTTCACTGATTCACAATATGCGCTGTTATTATTGTCGGATTATAATGTAAATCATGGGCATAATTTAATACCATTACCTGCCAATAAAATGGATAGGTATCAACCAGTACATACCGATTATTATATTTTAAACTTGGTGGGAAGTCTTGATTGTATTGATATGGAGAAGTCAGAGTATCGAATGGGTAGGATAGTGAAAGATCGAATAAAGCGTATTAAAAACCTAGTTTTGGATGAAGATAAAATACCGGCTGAAGCCAAAATTTTCCGTCTTGTCCACAAACCTGACGAATATATTGTTAGTGATGAGGTTCGCAAAGCTTTTGAAGAAAATGGTATTACTAATTTCCGATTGCTTGAAGCTCAGGGTTGGGGTGGGTTGGATATATAAATATTGCGTAAAATTGTGAGGAAAGAAAAAATATGATACATGTGCTGGCTTCAC
>WFQM01000024.1 GCA_015487095.1 Gammaproteobacteria bacterium
TTGGTACTGAGTGAGGCTTCAAAGGTATTGTAACGCGCAGCGGCATAACGCAGAGCAGTGCCAACACTGGCCGAGCCTTCTGCCTGGGCCAGCTTATTGGCAAGGTCAATGAACTGATCGGCGAGTTCAAAAAAGGGGGTTTCCTGTTTATCGTCTGACATGATGTTTCGGTTGTCCTGTGAAAATGATCGGTAATGTGTCTGCCTGCATACCCTACGTCAGGTGACGCGCGCTGCCAACTCCAATATTTCGTGTTTACAATACCGGGCTTGATAAAAACGATAGGCTTCTTGAAGGGTGGGCATTGCCCACCCGATTGCTAAACCACTCTGTTAGCACTTTTTTACTGAGAACACCGTCATTCCGGCATGCTTTTAGCCGGAATCCAGGCGTCTAAGCCACCAGACAAGCACCTCACAATACATCAAAATGCTGTAGTGTCGTGGCACTGGCAAATGACGCATTATAAACGCAAAGGTCGCAAAGGCGCGAAGGACGCAAAGAGAAGGTTCAACTTTGCATTAGATACTCATTGTTTTTTCAGAATGAGGGTGTTTTAGCGCTTAATTCAAGCCTGTAAATAACCCGGATTAAACGGCGGTGTTTTCTGCCAATTCCAGTGTTTCGGTGGCTTCCAACCAGTCATTTTCGGTTTGTTGTAACTGCTGTTTCAGTGTTACCTGTTGTGCCAGCAGTTCTTTCAAGCGGTCTTTGTTGTCCGCCTCATAAAGTGAGCTGTCTGCCAATTTTTGTTCTGTGTCCTGTAGCTGCTGCTGAAGCTTGCCCAGCAGCTTTTCACTTTTGCGCACTTGGTCAAGGTAGGGTTTGAGCTGCTGGCGACGGGCGGCTTCCTGCTGGCGAAGCTGGCGTTTGTCGATGCCGGAGGTTTTGCTCGCTGTACTGACCTTCTCTTGGCTATTTCCGCGCCGGTGTTCATTCAGCCATTGTGCATAATCATCAAGGTCGCCATCGTAGATTTGAGCACTACCATTGGCCACCAGTACAAACTGGTCACACACTGTGCGCAGCAAATGGCGGTCATGGGAAACCACAAGTAGTGCACCTTCAAAACCCTGTAATGCCAACGTCAATGCATGACGCATTTCCAGATCAAGATGGTTAGTGGGCTCGTCGAGCAGCAACAGATTCGGGCGCTGATAAATGAGCAGAGCCAGTACCAGTCGCGCTTTTTCACCACCGGAGAATGGGCCTACTGGATCGAGCGCCTGATCACCAATAAAACCAAAACCACCGAGGTAGTTACGCAGCTGCTGCTCGGAGGCTTGTTTGTCCAGGCGCTGCAAATGCATGAGGGGGGTGTCATCGGTCTGTAATTGTTCAAGCTGATGCTGCGCAAAATACCCGATGCGCAGACTTTGTGCCGGTGCATGTGTGCCCGCGAGCAGAGGCAATTCACCGGTTAATGCTTTGATGAGTGTGGATTTTCCCGCTCCATTGGGGCCCAGCAGGCCTATGCGGTCACCGGGTAACAGGTTGATGCTGATATCGTTCAGCAGGGTTTTATTGTCGTATCCCAGTTGAGCATCCGTGAGTTTCAGCAGGGGGTTGGGAATTTGTTTAGGCGGTAAAAAGGTAAACTCAAAAGGCGAGTCTACATGCGCGGGAGCAATTTCTTCCAGTTTGGCCAGTGCTTTCAGGCGACTTTGCGCCTGTTTGGCTTTGGTGGCTTTGGCTCGAAAGCGATCTATGTAGCTGTGCAGGTGCGAAATGGTGCGCTGTTGTTTCTGGTGGGCGGCCTGTTGTTGTTCGAGGCGGCTGGCATGTTGTTTTTCGTAGGCGCTGTAATTACCGGTGTAGGCATGCAGGGTTTCTTCACTGAGCAGGGCGATGTGGCCAACACAGTTGTCGAGAAAATCGCGGTCATGTGAAATCAGCAATACCGTGCCGGGATAATTCTGTAACCAGCTTTGCAGCCACAGTACGGCATCAAGGTCGAGGTGATTAGTGGGCTCGTCGAGCAGCAAAATATCGGAGCGACACATCAGTGCCTGGGCCAGATTGAGACGCATGCGCCAGCCACCGGAAAAATCAGATACCGGCATTTGCAGTTGGGCTTCACTAAAACCCAGACCATCCATGAGCCGTGCGGCACGCGCGGGTGCAGTGTAACCATCGATGGCTTCCAGCTCACCAAACAGCGACGCCTGCAACTCCCCGTTCGCTTCATCATCTGCACAGGCAGCGAGCTGTTGCTCCAGCGCGCGCAATTCACTGTCGCCGTCCATCACATAATCAATAGCACTGCGATCTACTGCGGGTGTTTCCTGTGCAACGTGGGCCATAGCCAGATTGGCCGCCAGTTTTACTTCGCCTTTATCGGCATGCAGGCCAGTGGCATCCCGGGTGCCAAGCACCAGCGCCAGCAGGCTGGATTTACCACTGCCATTACGACCCACAATGCCCCAGTGTTCACCCGTCTGGATAGTGAGGTTAACATCCTGCAATAATACACGGGTGCCGCGACGCAGGGTGACAGACTGAAAACGTAACATGGGAAGGATGTTTTTATAAGTTGTGAGTGAATTATCTGCTGAAGGGTGGATTATATACCGGTAGTGATTGCGGTTTCAGTTTTATTACGCGCACTCCTCATTCTATGGCTGGGTTAAACCTAAATTTCAAATGCCATGGGTATACGATAAATTAGGCATTTTTTGATCCTGGTGTAAAATGTCTGCCCTGTCCATTTCTCCTGGCAAACCTGAAAGGTTCTGATGAAAACATTGCTGCGAAAATTATTTTCACCCATTCTGAATATATTTGAGGCTGGTGATGGGCCTTATTCAGTGAAACCATTGAGTCGAAAGATATTGATCGTTATTGGTGTGCTTTTTTTGGGGCTGGCATCCATTGTGGCTTATTTGGCATTTGATATGGGTGACGCGGGCTTTATGATTCCTGTTGTCGTTTTTTGCATTGTGTCACTGGTGACTCTGGTCGTGGGTTTTTTGGGTACCGACCGCGCCGTGGCCAAAATTTGGGGCAATCGTTAAATGTGGGTTAAGGGCTGAGTCACTCTGTAAGTGTTTTTTTACTGGGAGCACCGCCATTCCGTATATGTTATTAGCCGGAATCCAGAGGTTTACACCCTCGGATAATCGTTACAGTAATTGGAAA
>WFQM01000025.1 GCA_015487095.1 Gammaproteobacteria bacterium
AGGCTGATGCCTATGGTCATGGTCTGTTGCCAGTGGCGCAGGCGCTGACTGACGCTGACGGTTTTGCTGTCGCCAGTCTCGAAGAGGCAGTGGTGTTACGTGAGGCCGGTATCCAACAACCGGTTTTGTTGCTCGAAGGGTTTTTTCACCCTGACGAGCTAGTTAAAATTCAACAACACCGGTTAGATATCGTGGTACATCATGCGGCACAACTGGATGCTCTGGAGTCTTTGGTTCGGCAGCAGGATATTGTAAAGCCGATGAACGTCTGGCTGAAAGTGGATACTGGCATGCACCGGTTAGGTTTTTCCCTGGAGGCTGTGTCAGACGCATGGGCGCGGCTCAGAGCCTGTGATGCGGTGAATCAGCCACCACGGCTGATGACCCATCTGGCCTGTGCCGATGATTTTCACAGCACCCGCACTCAGCAGCAAATCGAATCTTTTTACCGTGTGTTATCCGGCGTGCAGGCTGAGCGCAGTATCGCCAACTCGGCAGGCATTCTGGGCTGGCTGGGGAGTCATGCTGACATTGATCGTCCCGGCATCCTGCTTTATGGCGCTTCTCCTTTTTTGGACGAGACCGGTGCTGATCGCCGTTTGCGCCCGGTGATGACCTTGCGTAGTGAATTGATTGCGATCAATGCATGTCAGGCGGGAGATAGGGTGGGTTATGGCGGCCGCTGGGTTTGCCCCGAAGCCATGTCTGTTGGCGTAGTGGGTATCGGTTATGGCGATGGATATCCGCGCCACGCACCGACGGGTACACCCGTATTGGTCAATGGTGTGGAAGTACCGCTTGTTGGACGTGTTTCCATGGATATGATTTGTGTGGATTTGCGTGGACAGCCTGATGCGCAGGTGGGTGATGGTGTTGTGTTGTGGGGAGAAGGACTGCCAGCGGAAACCGTGGCGCGTGCGGCGGGTACCATTGCTTATGAATTATTTTGCAGTGTTACCACGCGCGTACCGCGTAATTACGTGTAGGGTGGAACAAGCGTAGCGGTTCCACCAAATGGGAAAGGGATATATTCAAGGTTCGACAGCTATCGATGTTTGCCTTGATTCACCGTTTGCTGGTGAGTCGTTGCATGAAGGCTTTATTTTTCCGGTTTCAGACAAGCGGTTTTTGTTGCAGGTTTTTTTGTCAGCGGTAGTGATGACAGAGGTGATTTGTTGCTTCTTTAATAGCATATTGGTGGAACCGCTGCGCTTGTTCCACCCTACGGTTTTACGCTGTGTTGAAGGGCGTAAAGGCGCCGCCTGGGTATAATCCAGACAGGGAATGGTGGGCAGTGCTCATCCTGCGAAATCGAATATTGACTATCGTATAACGAGAAATAGATAACATGGCGAAAAGTAAAATCGCTTACGTGTGCAGTGACTGCGGCTCGGACTTTCCCAAATGGCAGGGCCGCTGTGACGATTGCGGTGCGTGGAATACCCTGTCGGAATTTCGTACCGGAAGCCCGGCCAGTGGTGGCAGTAAACCCCGGGCCGGGCAGTTTGCCGGGTATGCGGGCAGTCTGTCGGATGTCAAAACCCTGGCCGAGATTGACCTGACCGAACTGCCGCGTCTGGGCACAGGGGTTGATGAGCTGGACCGGGTGCTGGGTGGCGGCTTGGTGCCGGGTTCGGCGATTCTCATTGGTGGCCATCCCGGTGCGGGTAAAAGCACGTTGCTGTTGCAGGTGCTGTGCAAACTGGCGCAATCGCAAAGCGCTATGTATGTGACCGGCGAAGAATCCCTGCAACAGGTGGCAATGCGCGCACAGCGTTTGTCTCTGCCCACAGACAGCTTGAAAATGCTCAGTGAAACCAGCGTGGAAAGTATTTGCGCGGTGGCCGAAAAACATAAACCCAAATTACTGGTGGTGGATTCCATTCAGGTCATGAGCCGTGAAGAAGTGCCTTCGGCCCCCGGTGGTGTGGCGCAGGTGCGCGAATGTGCGGCCTACCTGATACGTTATGCCAAGCTGACCAATACCGTGCTGATTCTTGTCGGCCATGTCACCAAAGACGGCACCCTGGCCGGGCCCAAAGTGCTGGAACACATGATCGATTGCTCGGTGATGCTGGAGAGTTCCACCGATAATCGCTTTCGTACCTTGCGCGGAGTGAAAAACCGTTTTGGTGCAGTCAATGAGTTAGGTGTGTTTGCGATGACGGAAAAAGGGTTGCGCGAAGTGAAAAACCCCTCGGCGATTTTTCTTTCGCGGGCTGATGAACCTGCTGCCGGTAGTGTGGTGATGGTGGTGTGGGAAGGGACGCGGCCAATTCTGGTAGAACTTCAGGCGCTGGTGGACGACAGCAATTATGGCAATCCGCGACGACTGGCGGTGGGTGTGGACCAGAATCGCTTGTCCATGCTGATTGCTGTGTTGCATCGCCACGGTGGTGTGCAGGTGGGTGATCAGGACGTATTTATTAATGTAGTGGGTGGTCTGAAAGTGGTGGAGACCAGCGCGGATCTGGCGTTATTACTGGCGATTATCTCCAGTCTGCGTGACCGTCCGTTGTCCACGGATCTGGTGGTGTTTGGTGAAGTGGGACTGTCGGGTGAAATCCGCCCGGTACCCAGCGGTCAGGAGCGTTTGAATGCCGCTGCCAAGCATGGCTTCCGGCAGGCTATTGTGCCCGAAGCCAATGTGCCCAAGGGGGGCGTCAAGGGCATGAAAGTCATGGGTGTAAAAACCCTGGCGGCGGCATTGGCGGCCTTATAAAAAAACAGTGGTCGAATCAGCTCTTACTTCATTTTTAATCGTATCTGTGAATTAAGCGCTAAAAACATCCAAACGAATAAAGCCATTGCTTTACATTCTGTGAGACAGGCCGTTCCCGGGTTACGAGTGACAGAACCCTAAAATCTAACGCAAAGGCGCGGAGACGCAAAGGACGCAGAGAGAAGCACTAAAAACTTTGCGCTCTCTGCTTCTCCGCGCCTTTGCGTTGGGTTTTCATTACCCAAACTCTGCTGCATGCGCCGAAAACAGAGCAATTTAGCCCTTAATTCACATTGTATTGTAGGGGTACTGACAAGTGGCGAGTTATAAACGCAGAGGACGCAGAGACGCAAAGGACGCAGAGAAAAACACGAAAAACTTTGCGTTCTTTGCGTTAAATACTCATTTTTTTTGGATGAAGGTGTCTTAGCGCTTAATTCACTTTCATCAACTCGGTCAACTCACGGTTTAGCATCTCATTGTCACCCAGGTTTAACTCCACCAGACGGCGCAGGTGGGAAATGCTGTCCAGGTCGATGTGCTCGCAACGGAAACCCGCATGTTGTTTTTCAACGTGGGCGACAGAGACTTCCATACGAATTGTTGCATCCGGAGTATCTGTCAGCATCTCCACAAGGTAATGGTCGCCGACTTTGCTGTGCCAGCCGTCAGGCATCATGGCCAGAATACCTTTCAGGGAAATATCAATGAGTTGGGCATCCCAGCTGCCTTCCGCGTTGACCATGTGAATGTCCGTCACAAATGAAATGCGTGAAAAACGTCTTTTTTCAGTGTCCATGTCAGGCCTTTTTTTTGATTTACCCCGGGTAACACATTTATTCATCGTATCTACGGCAATAATAGTCGCGACTGTACACAACGCCAAATATTTCTGTTGGGAGTGTCAGACCATATGAATTACCGGTGGTATGATTGTTCATCATTAATTGAATCAGAGGGATACACCGTTTTCGAGCTACGGGACGATTGAGTGTTTGTATTTTGTACGGGTGTGTTTTTGGGGTATGTGCTTCAGGTTTTTTTGTATAAATTATCGGAAATTCAAATTACCTGACTTATTATCATGTCTGCCACTCAGGCCGGGTGGTTAAAGTACATTTCGGAATAGCCGAAATTAGGGGGGGTGTTAGCACCTCGAAAAACCCTGTAGTGAAAAGAGCCTATCTGTGTACCCAAAAAACAAAAAGACAATTCCTTGATACGAGTGCTGACTAACCACCGGTGGTGGATATTTCTGCTGGGACTGGCCTTGCTGGGGTGGAGTTTTCTGCCGGGTGCGCAGCAGTTGGAATATGCGCTGTACACCCGTTTGGCAGTATTGATGCCTGTGTCGGATGCGCCCGTCAAAACGGTGGTGGTGACGCTGGGTTCAGCCGGGCAGCAGGTTTCCCACAAAAAACTGGCGGATTTGCTACGTCGTTTACAAGCCGCCAGGGTAAAGGCAGTGGGTATCACGGCATCGCTGAATGTGCCGCAGACTCTTCTTGATGCCGGAGCGAAGACTCGTTTGCAGTCGTTACTGGATAAGAAAAAAGCAGCGGATATCGAGTCAATGCTGGACCCTGATGCTGCTCTGCACACAGCCTTGCAATCAATGCCAATGACCGTGGTGCTGGCTGTGCCGCCCGTATCTGCATCACTGACTCCCCTCGCTGTGGAAATGCCGGACAATGGTGTAGCCATGTTGCTGCCAGTGTTATTACCCCCGCAACTTGTAGGTATGAATGATGTTGCGCCTGTTGTTTCCGAACCTTTAACCATGTTTACGAAGGTGGCAACGACGGCGGCCTTTGTGAGTGAGCGGCAGAAGGTGCAGGTTGCTGCACCGCTGGCTATTGCGGTGGGACAAGCGGCGGAGCGACGCTATTTCCCCTCTTTCGAAATGCGGTTGGCGGCACAAACACTGGGTGTACCGGTGGAACGTATCACAGTACATCCGGGGCAGGGGGTGTCTCTGGATACAGCCTGGTATGCCACAGATGCGGGCCTGCGCGTTTATCCTCAGGTGCCTGATGCCTCACGGCCTATTCCCGTGTTGACGGCAAAACAGCTGTTAAACGATTCAACGTTTAAGAAAACAGTGAAAAAAGAATTGCGTGGCAAAACAGTGCTGGTGGGTGCCAGTGATGGTCTGCTGACAGACTCAATGCAAGCCTCCAACTTGGCCGCCAATACCGGTTTGCTCTGGTCGGCGCAGGCCGTGAATGCAATTATGACTGAATCCTTTGTCAACGTTCCCTGGTGGTCGTCAGGTGTACAGCGCGGCATGTTGTTGCTGGTTGCCGTCTATTTGTTGTTATTGACGCTGCGCCTGCGTGGTAATCTGGGATTGTTGATCGGTGTTGGTCTGGCTATTTTGTTACTTAACGGTAATTTGTTGCTGATGGTTGTACACAACACTTGGCTGCCACTGGCGTTACCCGTGATGTTTTTATTGCTGGGGCAGAGTCTGTTGTGGTTACATCATCGGGGGCGTCGGCATTATACCCGGCTGCGGGATGAGCGAGATGCCGCCTTGCTGGAATTGTCTGCCAACCTGCGTGCGCAGGGCCAGTTGGATCAAGCCATGGCGCGCTTGAGTGACTGTGCTGCAAGCACGCAGGTACAAGAAGCCTTTTATCAATTAGGCTTGGATTTTGAGCGTCGTCGTCAGTTTAACAAAGCGTTGATTGCTTACGATCACATTGCTGAACAAGATGATAATTTCCGTGATATCCGTGAACGCAGGGCGAGGCATCAACCAGAATTGAAACCGGTATCGCTGGCGGCCACTTCGGTTTCGTATGCCTCTACCAGACTGGTGGTGGATGACCCCAAAGTGGAGCGTCCGGTGCTGGGTCGCTATGAAATCGAACGCGAACTGGGCCGTGGAGCCATGGGCACCGTGTATCTGGGGCGTGATCCACGCATTGGTCGCACTGTAGCCATCAAAACCATGGCGCTCACTGAGGAATTTGAAAGCGAACAACTGGAAGACGTGCGTCGGCGCTTTTTTCAGGAGGCGGAAACCGCTGGGCGTCTCAATCACCCCAATATTGTGACCATTTATGATGTCGGCGAGGAGCATGATCTCGCTTATATCGCCATGGATTATATTACCGGCAACAGTCTTGATCAGCACATTCGTAAAGAAGAGTTGCTGCCCATGGATCAGGTGTTTGCCATCGGTGTGCAAGTGGCTGAGGCATTGGGCTATGCCCATGAGCAAAAGGTGGTGCATCGTGATGTGAAGCCGGGCAACATTATTTTTGACCACGATAAGGGACAGATGAAAGTGACCGACTTTGGTATCGCCTGTCTAACGGACAATAGCAAGACACGCACCGGCACCGTGCTGGGCAGCCCGTTTTACATGTCGCCGGAACAAATCGCCGGTAAAAAAGTGGATGGCCGTTCAGACCTGTTTTCCCTAGGGGTCACCTTGTATCAGTTGTTTACCGGTCGCTTGCCCTTTGAAGGTGATTCACTGACCAATCTTATGTACCAGATCACTAACGAAAAACCCGAGGGTATACGCAAGCTGCGCCCGGAACTGCCCACTTGTGTGACCCGTCTCATTAACAAGGCGCTGGAAAAGGATCCGGCCAAACGTTTTGACACAGGGCAGAGCATGGCGGATGCCATTAGACGTTGTGTGGGAAAAACCTGATCACTAACAGGCCAACGGCCCGGGATATTGACGATGACAACTGAAATAAACATCCAGTGTAGTGTGCATGTCATTGGTATAACAGACACTGGCCGTGCCCGTACTCACAATGAAGATGCCATTGCCTGGGATGTGCCACATGGCCTTGCGATGCTGGCTGATGGTATGGGTGGCCACAATGCCGGTGACGTGGCCAGTCGTCTGTGCCTGGAAACGCTCAATGAGGTATTACAGGCGGCGCTGGATAAACCGTTGCGCTTGCATCCCAACAAAGGTATGAGCAAGCACGCCACCCTGGTTCGTCGTTCGGTAAACAAGGCCAATACCGCGATTTTTGAAAATGCTGAAGCCAATTCCGAGCGCAAGGGCATGGGGACCACTTTGGCGATGGTGCTTTTTTATGAGGATAAGGTGGTGGTGGCCCATGTCGGTGATTCGCGAGTGTACCGTCTGCGTGACCGTAAACTGGAACAAATAACGGCAGACCATTCATTGGTGCGTGAGCTGTTGGAAAAAGGGGCAATTTCTGCCGAAGAGGCTGAAAACAACCCTTACCGTCATGTCATTACCCGCGCGGTGGGCGTACGCTCCCGTATGGTTACCGAAGTACAGGAACAGGAAATCCGGCCCGGTGATGTATTTTTGCTATGCTCGGATGGACTTACCGATCTGGTGAGCGATGACGTTATGGAAGATATTCTGGTGGTTGCAGGGGGAAATTGGGAACACGCCGCGCAACACCTGATCGACCTCGCCAATAATAATGGCGGACGAGATAATATCTCCGTGGTGATTGCAGCGCTGGGTGGGCCGCGTTGAGTGCATTGCATTGATTGCAGTCCATGATTACAAGAAAGTATTCACGTCATAATGACACTTATTTTATTTGCTATTGTTGAAGGTGCAAACTTATGCCAAAACTTGTTCATTCCCGTGAAGGTCAATTTCTGGAAGATATTTCCCTTGAAGAGGGTAGCTGGTTGATTGGCCGTCGGCCCGAATGTGAGATTCGTGTAGACGATGAAACAGTCAGCGGTAAACATGCAAAAATCACAGTTGTACCCAGTGCCTACATGGAAGGTTTGCTGGATGTACACATCGAAGACCAGGGGAGTACCAATGGCACTATGGTGAATGGCAAAGTGATTAAACGTCACATGTTAAAGCACGGTGAAGTGGCAAAGGTTGGCAGTCATGAATTTGCCCTGGTAGATGAAGCAACCCGGGGGTTTGAAACCACCACAGTCATTCTGCCAGACTGAAGCCAATATTCATTGTCACCCTATTTAAATACTGTTTCAACGTTTTGAATCTGAATCTGAATCTGAATCTGAATCTGAATGAGCAAGGGCTTTCAACTGCCTGCTTTTCCACAGCATGTACAAGACAGGTATCAACACCATAGAAACCAGAGGTGCGGTAATCATGCCACCTAACATCGGTGCTGCAATGCGTTGCATCACTTCTGAACCGGTTCCTGAACCCATCATAATAGGTATTAAACCGGCAATCACAACCGCAGCTGACATCGCTTTTGGCCTGACGCGCAAAACTGCACCATCAATAATAGCCTCACGCAGTTGTTGCTCATTGCTGGGTTTATAGTCTTTTATCGCCTGATTAAGGTAGACCAGCATGATTACACCAAATTCCGCAGCCACACCGGCTAAAGCAACAAAGCCCACACCAACAGCAACTGACAAATTATAATCGAGTGCATAAACTAACCAGACCCCACCAACCAACGCCAATGGTACTGAACCCATTACCATGAAACACTCTGTAAAATTACGAAAATTTAAATAAAGCAATAAAAATATTATGGCTAATGTTAGTGGCACAACATAGGCCAGTTTTGCTTTTGCGCGTAGCATATATTCATATTGCCCCGACCAGCCCACAGAATAACCCGCGGGTAAATTAATATTTTGTTCCACGGCTTTTTGCGCATCTACTACATACCCGCCTAAATCCCGGTCTTTGATATCGACATATACCCAACCAATTCGTCGCGCATTTTCACTTTTAATCATCCCAGGCCCATCCACAATTCGTATTTCTGCCACTTCATGTAAAGCAACCTGTGATAAATTTGGCGTAACTATAGGCAATTGCCGGAGTTTGTCCACGGAATCACGCACCGCACGTGGATAACGCATATTGACAGGGTAGCGCTCCAATCCTTCAACGGTTTGAGTCACATTTGAGCCACCGACAGCGGTACTGATGACCTCCTGGATGTCGGCGATATTGAGTCCAAATCGGGCAGCGGCACGGCGATCAATATCGATATCAATATATCGGGCACCTGCCACACGCTCTGAAAATACAGATAAAGTTCCAGGTATTTCTTTGATCACTTTTTCTATTTCTTGGCCAATTTTTTGTATTTCTATCAAATCCGGACCGGAAATTTTTATACCGAGAGGTGTTTTGACGCCTGTAGAAATCATATCAATACGGGTTTTTATAGGCATCACCCAGGAATTTGTCAGGCCCGGAATCGCCACTGTTTTTTGTAAATCCTGTTTGAGTTTCTCCAGCGTCATGCCTTCACGCCATTCACTCTTTGGGCGTAATTGGATAGTAGTTTCTATCATTGTTAGTGGTGCAGGGTCAGTCGCAGTTTCAGCGCGTCCGACTTTTCCAAATACCGTAAGCACCTCCGGAATGGTGCGAATAAGCTTGTCTGTTAACTGTAATAATTCACCAGCCTTGCCAACGGATATTCCGGTAAATGCGGTTGGCATATACAATAAATCACCCTCATCCAGTTCCGGCATAAACTCGGATCCTAGTTTTGACATCGGATAATATATGGATACAACAGTGAGTACTGACAATAAAATTGTGATTATGGGGAAACGCAATACACCATGGATAACAGGCATATAAATTGTGACCAATATTTTTCGCAGGATATTTTTTTCTTCCGGCATAATATGGCCGCGAATGAAATAACCCATCAGCACAGGCATTAACGTAATAGATAGCCCAGCGGCAGCTGCCATAGCATAGGTTTTGGTAAAGGCTAGTGGGCTAAATAACTTTCCTTCTTGTGCCTCAAGTGTAAATACCGGTAAAAAACTCAATGTAATTATCAGCAATGAGAAAAATAATGCAGGACCCACTTCAATTGCAGATTTCGCGATTATTTCCCACCTGTTTTTTTTTGTAACAGGCTCTCTTTCCATATGTTTGTGAGCATTTTCTATCATCACTATTGCAGCATCAACCATTGCACCTATTGCAATAGCAATACCGCCTAAAGACATTATATTGGCACTTATTCCCTGTTTCTGCATGATAATAAATGCAATAAGTATGCTTATGGGTAAAATGATAATGGCAATAAATGCCGAGCGCAGGTGAAATAAAAAAACGATACAAACCAGCGCGACAATTAAAAATTCTTTTGCTAGTTTTTCACCTAAATTCTTCACAGCACGTTCAATCAAAATAGAACGATCATAGGTCTCCACGATTTCTACCCCATCAGGAAGGCCATTTTTTAACTGATCAAGTTTTAATTTTACAGCTTTAATGGTATCTAATGCATTTTCTCCCCAGCGCATTACAACAATCGCACCAACAACTTCACCTTCACCATTAAGCTCAGCAATGCCACGACGCATTTGTGGGCCCAAGCGAATGTTAGCTATATCATCGAGCAGAATGGGTGTCCCTTTTCTATTTACACTGACAGGTATTTGCCTAAGGTCTTCTACATTTTTCAAATAACCACGAGCACGAATCATATACTCTGCTTCAGCTTGCTCGATAACCGAACCACCGATTTCCTGGTTTGCGCGTTGTATGGCTTTTCTGACTTTTTCTAACGGAATCCCATAAATTCTGAGCTTGTCTGGGTCTAAAACAACTTGATATTGTTTAACCATACCTCCTATTGTCGCTACCTCAGCTACCCCGTCAACTGTTTGCAGTTCATATTTCAAAAACCAGTCCTGCAAACTGCGTAATTGTGAAAGGTTATGACCACCGGTCCGGTCAACTAATGCATATTCATATACCCATCCTACACCTGTCGCATCCGGCCCAAGTTGTGGTTTGGCTGAGCTTGGTAAATTGCTTGCCACCTGACTTAAATATTCCAGCACACGCGAGCGAGCCCAATAAATGTCAGTGTCATCCTCAAAAATGACATAAACGTAAGAATCACCAAAAAATGAAAACCCTCTTACTGCCACTGTTCCAGGTACAGATAACATTGCCGTGGTAATAGGGTAAGTTACCTGATCTTCTACAACCTCAGGTGCTTGTCCAGGATAGGAAGTCTTTATAATAACTTGCAGATCAGATAAATCGGGGATTGCATCAAGTGGTGTGCGCATTAAAGAAAAAATCCCCCAGCCAATGAATAAAAAGGTCAGGAGAAGAACCAGTGGTCTATTTTGTATGGACCAACGAATAATATGCGTAATCATTTTTATACTGTCTTATAGGTAAGTACAGGAAGGAAGTGTTAAAGAATATTTATAAAATATGAAAAATCAGTTTCCACTCAGGCGTGATAAACTCGCCCTTAAACTGCTTTCCGAATCAATTAAAAATTGACTGGATACGACAACTTCATAACCTTCTTGCAGGCCATCCAGAATTTCAACTTTGTTATTCGATTCGATGCCGATTTTTACTGAAACAGGCTTAAATTTTCCATCACCCAGTGAAATGATGACGCGATCACCTTCGCCAGTACGGATTAATGATTCTCGTGGTATAGTGAGTGCATTGCGTTTAGGGTTAACAAAAATATTCACGTCGGCATACATGTTCGCTTTCAGCATTTCATTTGGATTGTTAAACCGTAGGCGGACTTCCAGGCTGCGTGTTTTAGAGTCCAAAACCGGATAAATATACTCAACAGTTCCTTCCCATATTTTTCCTGGCATAAAAGATAACTCTACTTCGGCCCGATCACCTATCTTTACCCAGTCTGATTGGCTTTCAAAAATATTGGCCACCAACCATACTGTCATCATGTCAGCCAGGCTGATAATTGATTTGGATGGTTTTACATACATGCCTTCCCTAATATTTAATTCGGCGACCACGCCGTTTTGTGGTGCATAATAACTTACCAGAGGGATCGGTTTTTTATATTTTTCAATTTTCCTGATTTGATGCTTTGACATACCCAATGAAACTAACCTATCTCGTGATGCAGATAATAAAGACATATTTTTCATATTCAAAGACTGTAATAACTCTTCTTGTGCATTGACAAGTTTTGGAGAATATACTTTAAATAATAAATCACCTTTTTTTACTCTTTCCCCTAATGTTTTAACTGCGAGATACTCAACCCAGCCATCTGTTCGTAAATGGACGTGACGAATTTTATTTTCGTCGTATTTTATATTTCCGAAACTGTCTATGCGACGATATAAAGTTCTTTTTTTAACTTTTTTGGTTTGAACTCCAAGCATATTAACAACACGAGGAGAAATGGATACAATGCCTTCTTCACCATCAAGGTTTTCAATAATAACTAAGTCCATACCGCAAATTGGACATGTTGCATCAGGGTCATTGCTTAATACATCAGAATGCATTGGGCATACATAGGTTGGGTCTGTGTGTTTTTTAGCATGTTCCAAAGCGCTTTCTTTGGAAGAATTATTAATCAAGGAAGGTGATGATATACCATCATTTTCGGAAAATGATGCGATTGCATTTATTTCAGTATTTGTATCTAGAATATAATATCTAAAGGTGATTACTGAAAAAAAAATAATAATGGAAAGAAATACTTGTTTTTGTAATATAGATATAAAATTATTTATTACTGGTTTAAAACGGTAACGATAGCTACAACGGAAAAGCCATAAATTATACTTAATTTTTTTATGATCCATGTTTATAGCCTTTCCGTTAAATCAATAAATATTTGTATGTAATGCTTGATGTTTTATTTTCGGTCCCATAGTTTTTTGTGCATTAATAGGGCGGTTAATGTTTCTATGTTTTATTGAAATTTAATTAATACTTATTGTTTAATTTTTTATTTATAGATAGAGTTGGCTGGACCTGAATATTAACGATCCAGCCATCCCGGTTGGCAATTTATCAGGCTATATCATTTCCCATAAATATATTGATAGCTAACCGCATATAAAGCATCTGTCTTTAATTGTGGGCCATTCAGATCCTGATGAATGGGAGCGCCAACCTCCAGGCTCAGCATGTGATATTTATTGATATGACCACTCACTCCAAACAATAAATCGACCCTTGTTCCACCGGTTGCATTAGGGTCTGCCGCTGGAGATAGCAACGGGTTTATATCCGGGCTCTGTCCATCAATTTTTCCCCAGTCGAAAATATTTACCCGACTGGACAGTGTTAAATTAGGATTAACAGAATATGTCCCCCAGGCAGTTATTTCCAATTGATTCCCCAGTGTATATTTATTGTCATTTTCTCCTATGCGCAGTGTGTAAGTTGCCTGTCCTCCAATGTTCCATAGGTCCAGGTTTTTGTTATAGGTTATCGCTGGAATCAGGTCATATGTACCCGAGCCTAATTGCATCGAATAGGGTGCTTGCATTGGCCCATTGACGACGGTCGGCATGGGTGCGCCGGTTGAAAAGTTTGTACCATTCATTGTCATTGTGAATTTTTCATCAATGCTACCCGTTGGAAGGCTTAATCCAAGGCTTGTAGTTAGCTGATGATTTGCCTGATACATCACATCGAATCGGGTATCACCAATTCCACTGGTGTCCATTGAGCCAAACATATCCCCCATTGGCATACCGTTAGCCATTTGCATATGCATTACCATATCCATTTCATTATTCAGGTAATGCAACATACCCATGATGCTGGTTTTTTCATTGATCCCGTACATTGCCATGAACATATGCATATCCATAGTCATTTTTGTCGGTGACATTCTATAATCAAACCCGGGGGCTGGAGTCATTGAGCCGGTACGTGCAGCTGAAATACTATTGCTGCTGATGCTGTCTGTTCCGTCTAACAAACCTTTCATATTCATGCGCATAAACTTGTATTCAAACATGAATCCGCCAGAACCGTGTTCATGGTGGATATGCATTGAGGATGTTGCGGTATCATGTCCACCATGTTTCGACATGTCATGATTATTCCCATGTTGGCTATGATCTATTTCTTCTGCAAACACTGATGCCGAAATAAGGAACAAAATTAAAGTAAAAACGTTATAAGTAATGACGTTATTAGAAAGCTTATTTGTTAAAAACATATCCTGCTTCTCCTGCCTGAAAGAGTATAATTTTTTGTGACAAGTGCTGAGATCACGATTTGTGATTACAGTCATGTCAAATATGATGCATATATACATGCTCCGCCTAAGTCTAAAATAGCGATATATTTTATATATATATGTTTATGAATGTGGGTTTTATATATTAATCGCACATTCCGTGTGTTTTATAGCTATATTATTATTTCTACAAATATATCCATATATTTTTCGTTGAAATTAATATGGAAAGATTTAATTCCTAAATACCAACGTTGCAGATAGATCTATAATTTCTCTAAATTTATTCAGCCATAACTTTTTCTGAATTTTCGATTATTTCGAGATCTGTTATCGTAAGATTTCCTTTTTTATCCTCATCGAGCGTAAATTTTATTGTGCTACCAATGCTGACCTCACTTAGCATTGCAGGGTCTGCAACTTTAAAGTCCATTTTCATTGCACCCATTAATCCCTTTACAGGGCCATGCGATATGTTGAGCTTTTTCGATTCAGACTTGATTGCATTTACAGTGCCTTTTGCAGTGTATTCTTTGCCCATTACAGTAAAGCTGGAAAGCATGATAAACATCATTGAAATAAAAATAATAAATTTTTTGGCTATGGTCATGATGGTATTCCCTTTTTATTAATAACGTTAATTTGAAAATTCGCATTGCATAAAATAGGCGATGGAAGTTGTAAGGATTTATGACATATCACTATTTTATGGTCAAGGATGATGGTTATATTTGGTATAGATTTATGGATGATAAATGGGTGGTGATTTACTGATGTCTATCCGTAATAGTGATATTTTTTGAAAAATAACTGTCTGAAAATATGGTCTTTCTATAGAAGGTTAAGAATGAATGGGGAATAAATTTCTAATTGGTTTACTGGTATCAGGCCATAACAATAAATATCAAACCATTAAAAATTTCCCATGTTTTTTGTGGATATAGAATTTTTTAGGAAACAGTTTATTGAAAATATTTTGTATTTTTAGGGCTGCTCTGGTCGGTTGGGGCCGACTTTTTTTCTGTAATTAATCGGCTGGCTTCCCGCACAAAATAGCTGTTGGGTGCATGCATCGAATTTTTGGCTGTTCTCATTGAATTCACACAATTATTCGTATCAAATGATCAAAGCCGGACTTAAAGGGATTTTTTCGTTACAATCATCTTCAATTATTGACCGATATTACTTGTTTGGAAAATTACCCATGTCACTTGAAATTGAACGTAAATTCCTGTTGATCAATGATGACTGGCGCGCGCAGGCCGATAATGGTGTTGTGATGCGCCAGGGTTATCTGAACAGTATTTCTCTCAATACAAAGCAAAAATCCTCTGTTCGTGTGCGCATTGCGGGTGAACAGGCCAGTCTCAACATCAAAGGTGCCACTTTGAGTATTACCCGCCGGGAATACGAATATCCCATTCCATTGTGTGATGGCTATGAATTACTTGACTCTCTGGCCGATGGTCCGCTTATTGAGAAAAAACGGTATCATGTACAGCATGATGCACATATATGGGAAATCGATGTCTTTGCGGGCGATAATCAGGGGCTGGTGGTGGCCGAAATTGAACTGGCAAGCGAAGATGAAGTCTTTGCTCGGCCGGCATGGCTGGGTGAGGAAGTCTCGGCAGATGCCCGTTATTACAATGTCTGCCTGGTGCAGCATCCCTACAAAAACTGGTAAATCCCTGAGCCTGTTTCCAGCTTTACGCTTTATATCAGTATTGAGTGTTTTCATGCTGCTGGCTTGTGCGCCAGTGCCTGATAGCACGCTGCGTATCGGTCTTGCCAGTGCGCCGGTCACCCTGGACCCGCGTTTTGCCACCGATGCCACATCCAGTCGTGTTAATCGCCTGTTATATGCACGGCTGGTGGAATTTGATGAGCGGCAACTGCCTGTGCCGGGCATTGCCAGTTGGGAAATGATTAACCCTACACATTATCGCTTCATTTTGCACAAGGCGGATATTGGTCGTATTTTCTCCGATGGTAGCCGCCTGACCGCACAGGATGTAAAAGCAACCTACGACGCTGTCTTAAATCTGGACAATGCATCACCACACCGTGCCACTTTGTCTATGATTACGCGTATTGATACAGCGGATGACAACACCATTGATTTTTATTTAAGCAAACCTGATTTATTGTTTCCGGGCTATTTAGTCATCGGCATTCTGCCGGCATCAAAAATTGTCGCATTGCACCCTTTTAATCAACAACCTGTTGGCAGTGGTCCGTTTCACTTTGTGGCCTGGCCGGAAACAGGACGACTACAATTACAGCGGCAACGTGACCAACAAAATTTCAGTTTTATCCGTGTCAGCGATGCCACTGTGCGTGTGCTCAAATTATTGCGCGGTGAATTAGATATGCTGCAAAATGACTTATCGCCGGAATTGGTGACTTTTTTGCAAAACAAACCCGATATTAATGTTACCCGCGCACGCGGTTCTAATTTCACCTACCTGGGGTTTAATCTGGATGATGATATTACTGGTCAACAGGATGTACGTCGGGCTATTGCTCTGGCCATTGACCGGAAAAAAATCATTCGCTACGTCATGGGAGGGGCAGCACGCCCGGCCAGTGCGCTGTTACCACCTAACCACTGGGCCGGAAACCCTTCTTTGCCTGAAATTAAATATGACCCTGATACGGCACGGTTCTTGTTGGCCAAACATGGCTACAGCCTGGAACGCCCATTAAACATTACCTACAAAACCTCCACCGATGCCTTTCGTGTACGCTTGGCCACGGTATTACAAAGTCAGCTCAAGGCTGTGGGTATTAACGTGGATTTACGCAGTTATGACTGGGGGACATTTTACGGTGACATCAAAGCCGGTAATTTCCAAATGTTTAGTTTATCGTGGGTAGGCATAAAGACACCGGATGTTTTTCGTTATATTTTTCACAGCGACTCAGCACCGCCCAATGGTGCAAACCGGGGACGCTTTCAGGATAACACAGTGGATCGTCTGATTGCGGTCGCAGGCAACGCAGTGACTTTGGAGTCGCAAGGCACAGCCTATGGTGAACTGCAACAACGGCTATTGGAAACCTTACCTTATGTGCCCCTGTGGTATGAGGATCATGTGTTTATTTCACGCAAGGGAATTAGCGGTTACACGCTTGGGCTGGATGGGAGTTATGATGGTTTGCGGACTGTGCAGGGTATTGATCATTAATATCCTTTGGCCATTGGTCTATCTCCTCAATGGAGACCGCTTGCCAAACGGTCTATCGTTGTAAACACGAAGGTTTCGGTTTGAACAGGTCAGCAATGTATCTCGCGTAGTTAGCGTTCCCAAGGTATTAGGAATACTAAAGTTTTCCCCTTCTTTACCGCCTTAATCAGTTGTAAGTCTCTTTGTCTGCCAGTGCGTGGGTTATATTGCAGTGGCTGAATAAAAAAACATATAAATCAATCGGTTATATGGTTTTCGGTGTTCGCTGGAAAGAGATTTTTAGGCTGGAAATAACTGGTTAAGGTATTTTTAAGTAGAAAAACAGATAAAAAATACGGGAAAATTTAATGAGCGCAAATAAATCCATGAGCTTTGCTGGCCAGTATTCATTACGAACCAAAGTCAATCTGACAATTGGCTTGGTCTTTTTGGCGATGCTGGTTCTGGTGACAACTGCTGCCGTGACCCATGAGCGAAAAAGATTGATGGAAATGGCAGAAAGTCAGGTGAAAGAAATGACGACACTGTATTTCGACAGCTTGAACACTATGATGCTCACGGGAACGATGGATCAGCGTAGTATCTTGCGTGAGAAAATGCTGGCCAGGACACAAATACTGGAAGCTCGGGTTATTCGTGGGCAGCCCGTTATTACACAATTTGGTCCCGGTTACACAGATGAGGTACCACTGGATGACCTGGATAAGCGGGCACTTTCGGGTGAGGAAATTATCCGCATTGAAGAGCATGCCGGTAAGCGCATGATGACCGTTATTACTCCCTTTAAGGCAACAAAAAATACACGTGGGGTGAATTGTCTGAATTGCCATAATGTATCCAGTGGTGCAATAAATGGGGCTATTCGTATCGGTTATTCACTGTCAGAAATTGACGAAGCTGTGGAGCGTGAATTCTGGATAACGGTTTTATTGAATGTCGGGTTTTTCTTTATTGGTCTGTTAGTGGTTAATGCCCTGTTGAAAATTTGGATAGTAAAGCCTTTGGCTAGCTTGAATAACGTATTGATTAGACGCGCACAGGGAGACAAAGATATTCGTGCACAGGTTGATCGTGAAGATGAAATTGGTCAAATGGAAAAAGCTTTTAATACGATGGCTGATAACGTGAATGCGGCGGTAGATAGAGAAAGTCAATCTGCTGAAGACCTTCGTAAAAAAGTTGATCAACTACTGTCTGCTGTTAATCAAGTGGCAGAAGGAGATTTTAATGTAAAAATTGATCTGCATGGTGAAGGTGCAATAGGTGAACTTGCCGAAAGCTTGCAGATAATGACCAACTTCATTGCTCAATCAACAGAACAAAAACAGGCAGAAGTTGAAATATTAGAGAAAAAAGTGGATGCCATTCTGCATGTGGTCACCATGGCTTCACAAGGTAATTTAACCGGTGTGGTTAATGTCAGTGGTGATGATGCTATTGGTAAATTGGCAGAGGGTGTACAAGCCATGCTGACAAGTCTGAATACTTTAGTAGCACAAGTACAACGCTCAGGCATTCAGGTAACGTCATCAGCAACAGAAATTGCCGCAACAGCAAAGCAGCAGGAAGCTACTATTGCGGAACAGGCAGCGACAACCAATGAAATCGTTACAACGGCAACTGAGATATCGGCTACCACAAAAGAATTGACCAATACCATGGATGAAGTGGCCAAAGTAGCAGACCGCACGCGCTCATCAGCAGCCAGTGGCCATGAAGATCTCGGGCGTATGGAATCAACCATGCAGCAAATTGTTGAGGCTGCAAAGTCGATTGCCTCCCGGTTTGAGGTGCTGAATGAGAAAGCGAAAAATATTAACAGTGTGGTGACTACCATTACCAAGGTTGCTGATCAGACAAACCTTTTATCATTAAATGCGGCAATAGAAGCTGAAAAAGCGGGTGAATATGGCCTGGGTTTCTCTGTGGTGGCGACAGAGGTTCGCCGTTTGGCGGATCAAACCGCAGTAGCTACACTGGATATAGAGCAAATGGTAAAGGAAATGCAGATGGCAGTATCATCGGGTGTGTTGAGTATGGAGAAATTTACAGATCAGGTGCGTAGCAGCGCTGAAGATGTGAATCAGGTGTCTTCACAACTTGCAGAAATTATTGAACAAGTGCAGGAGTTTACCCCGAGATTTGAAAATGTACAGCAGGGTATGCATTTTCAGGCACAGGGCGCACAGCAGATTACCGAGGCCATGGTGCAATTGAATGAGTCAGCACAGCAATCTGTAGAATCAATTCACCATTCCACATCAGCAATTGATTTGTTGAATGAAGCTGCGCAATTGTTACAAAGCGGTGTTTCAAAGTTCCGTGTCAGTTAACCACGTAATAAGGTAAATAACGTGCTGTACGCCCAATTTTTTGTTGATGAAGACCGCTATGTCATTTCGGCAAAGGATATTGTTGAAATTGTTCCTGTTGTGCCATTAAAAAAAGTTCCAATGTTACCTGATTATGCAGCAGGGTTGATGAATTACCATGGTCGTCAAATACCTGTCATTGATCTTTGTCATTTATTGTTGAGTAGAGCCTGTCGAAAAAAACTGAGCACAAGGATAATTTTGGTGACCAAAGAAAGAAATACAGGAAACTCAATGATTCTTGGGTTTATGGTTGAGAAAGCAACCGAAATGATTATTTTTGATGAAAGTTTATATAATCCGCCAGCAATGAGAAATCCTGATGCGCCAACAAATGGACCCATTGTAGAATTTCAGGGGGTGTTGGTAACAAAAATTTCAATCGAAGATGTGTTTGATAAACTGGATAAAAGATTTTTTCAGAAATCTGAAACTTTCTCCAGTGAGACAGCACCATAATGGCATTTGTTTATATAAAAAATCTGTTGCATAAAGTTATTGGGTTGCATGTTGATACCGTAGGCGAGTCAAGTATTGACAGGGCTATAGGCCATAGAATGTATGTAACGG
>WFQM01000026.1 GCA_015487095.1 Gammaproteobacteria bacterium
TCTTGCGTGCTATGCCCATGGCATCACCCTCAATATTCTTTGCGGAATTTCGTCCACCTTAGAGCAAGCTGTTTAGCGCTTCAGCAACCTAAGTTGCAGTCAGAGCATTTTTATTGGGGCAGTATTCAGGTCAGAGTTCAAAGCTGTCGCCATTGGCTGGCATCTTCACCTCGGTGTTATCAAGCAGGTTGGCAAAATATTTCATCGCTTTCTCATCACCGTGAACCAGAAAGGTACACTTCGGATTGCCTGTTTTCTCATGCCACGCCAGCAACTGGGCCTGATCCGCATGGGCAGAAAAACCGCCAATGGTATAAATCTTTGCCCGCACCTGAATCTCTTCACGGTAGATGCGTACCGAGCTGGCGCCATCCACAATCTGCCGCGCCAAGGCGCCCTGGGCGGCATAACCGACGCTCAAGCTTATCCTGATCAAAAACTGCTCACACAGACTCCTAGTCACTCGGTTTTTGGAGGATGAGGGTAGGAACACCAAACTAAAGGACTGGCAGTTCATTCAAACTGTCGATGCTGTACAGAAACTGTTTATGATGATCAATGCGTCATGCCTCCATAAAGTTAATTGGGCGCATTGGCGATCTTTTGCTCATACCTTGCCCCAGAGTCACATCACCCTTGCCAGAGAGACTCCCACTTCCAGCGAACAAAATAAACCCGATAAAGGTGCGCTTGCGATGATGCACAGAGATTACGCTCCTTTTTTGACCGCCTTTATCGCTGAAATTCGCCAAGACAGAGAAACAGGCCATTCAGCTGGCGAGTAATTAATTTATGGGCATCTTTATTTGGGCTGTGAATACATTTTTGCCAAATCCAACCCAACCGCTGTAATCTTCATTGTAGTCTCCAGCTCTTTTGTTTGATGGTGATTAACATCCCTGTCGTGACCCAATTGATGCTGGCTTAAAAGTGGGAGGAAACCATCTCATCACCATGCTCGCCACACAACGGCTAACTCAAAGGAAGAAAAAGCATGACGGCACAAACGAAACCAACCTATACACAAGTTAAGAGTCGATACGAAATTTTGCGACAAGTGGCAAGAGAAGTCGCACACGAGGGGTTGACGCCAGTCCTGCCCAATAAACGAGGAGCAGCCATTTTAAAAAGCGAAATTTCGTTTGACGGCTTTACATCTGATTGCCAAAAAGAGCTGCAGAAATGGGAAAAAAAAGGGTCACGTCGTGTGGCATGGGATTGGTCTGCCGTGCAAAAGAAATATAGAACTCACCCTAAACGCTTTGAACTGTCTATTTGGTATAGAAGCTGGCACCTTTGCGGTGCAAGTATTGGAATACCAACAAGTAGCGGAGGAAAGCTGCGGTTAGATTTTATTGAGGCTAACCCAATTAGCTCACCACTGAGCGGTCTCATAGTCGATATAGTGATCGCAGCGGGTATAGCTTATGCGAAAGCCATCGGCGCTAGTCAGTTGCGTATTATGGAACCAGTCAACGATGATGTGAAAAACCTGTATCTTAGCAAGATAGGGTTTTTCTATAACCAAAAAGACAATTTTTGCTATAGGGATTTAACATGACTGAAAAAAAGTCAAACCGACCACCAGAAGGAACACCTGAATTTAAGGCATGGCTTAAAGAACAGTCAGCCAAAGACATTAAAGATATTTTTGGTGAAAATTATCAGCCTGCCGACTTCGATGAGGTTGGTGTTTTATCTGGCAGTGAGCATTTGCTTGAAAAATCTGATGCTGAATTATTTCCCGATGAAATCGAGGAATATACGCCTGAAGAACGCCGCAAAGGGTTCAAAGCATATACACAAAAGAAAAATAAAAGCAGCAAGGACCAGGGATAGGAACAGAGCAAGGAGCAAAGGGGGCAAGCTCATTCCTAAACAAGTATTGCGTACATTCGTCCCCATACCAAGAACTCTTAGAATAAAATATGAAGGCGAATTTCATCATGTTATGAATCGTGGTCGTCACCGTCAAACCATCTTTCGAAATGAGGATGACTTTGAAACTTTTCTCATCACTCTGCCGGAGGTGAAAAAGATATAACGCGATCATTCATGCCTACTGCTTAATGAGTAATCACTATCATTTATTAATTGAAACACCCAAAGCCAACTTAAGCGAAATAATAAAATACATTAGCGGGCTTTATGCCCAGCGATATCCCCGTGGCAATTGAAATTTAGGGGTGCGTTATATTTGTTTCATTGCACCAAAAGTAGGCGCTTTTAGGCGAGGCGAAATGACGCGTAATAGTCGTTCTATTGCAAAGAGTTTTAACGCGGCCATGGAGGAAACAGGGCGTGCACACGACCTAAATCTCAATCGCTACGGGTATATTGCAAGGAATTTTAACACTGTCATGACTGACGCTGCCAAGCAACGCTTTGACACAAAGAATAACAATCATGGTTTGTTCAAGTCTTCCCCTGGCAAATCCACTTCAGAACGCACTCGCAGGTGCAGGGCGGCTTTGGCCAAAAGGTGGGCACTAACAGGCGCAGTCATAAACAAAAACAAAGTCACCAGCAATTCATGCAAACTGACTTCTCCCCGGCTGCTGAAATAGATCATCGAAGCAATCAACAACCCACCCAGCCCCAGAGTTGTAGCTTTGGTGGGCCCATGCAACCGGGTATAAAAATCAGGTAACCGCATCAGACCAATAGAGCCCACCAGCGCAAAACCAGCGCCCAGAATCAGGAAAATCGAAATGATAATATCCAGCATTTTATTCTCTGCCTATTCGATAATATCGCCGCGCAACAGGTATTTGCACAACGCAATGGTGCCAATAAAACCGATCATCGCGATCAGCAGCGCTGCTTCAAAGTAGGCTGAACTGGACATGTAAATACCCAGCAGCAGCAGCAGTGCAATGGAGTTGATATATAACGTGTCCAGCGCCAGGATGCGGTCGGTAACATCCGGGCCAATCACTACCCGCCAGATATTCAGCACCAGTGCCAGAATGATCAGCGCCATGGCAATCAAGATAGCGGTTTCTAACACCCGAAAATCTCCTTGATGGGCGCTTCGTAGCGCGATTTGATTTCGGCTATCAGGGCTGCTTCATCGTCCACGTCCAGTCCATGCACTAACAATGTACGGTGGTCGCTGCTCACGTCAATGGAGACGGTTCCTGGCGTCAGGGATATAGTTGCTGCCAATACGGTGATGGCAAAATCATTGTCCATGTCCAGTGGATAATGAACAAATGCCGGGCGCAGTTTTCGGTGGGGGCTGAGGATCAGTTTTGCCACTTGAATATTGGCCACGGTAATATCCCATAGCACCAGCAGCA
>WFQM01000027.1 GCA_015487095.1 Gammaproteobacteria bacterium
CGCCCGGGTAACGGCTCATCTTAAAGGCATGCAAACCGTCGGCGTACCTTACACCGACGAAGACATCGCCATCACAGCAGCTGCGGTCAAAGGCAAAACAGAAATGGATGCCATGGTCGCCTATCTGCAAGTGTTGGGCACTATGGCCAAACTGGATGACGGGGTGGTCTATCGTGAATAGCCTCAAAGAATATTTTCATACCGACTGGGCTGCCATGACCCTGCATGACTGGCTGGGCATGGGCATCACCATCATCGTGTTCTTTGTGATGATTGGCCTTTATGTCTATGTCTTTCATCCAGCCAACAAAGAGCGACTTGAATCCCATCGTTACATCCCCCTGGATGATGACGACCTGGAGTTTCAAACAGGTCTTGCAACCCGGCATCCGCAACACTCTCCTAAACATTCTCCTGAGAAAACGGGAACGGAGGAACAGAAATGAGCGACAAAAAAAATCCGAATGATGTCCCGGATACCGGACATCTCTGGGATGGCAATTTACGTGAACTCACCAACCAGCCACCAAAATGGTGGATGAACACACTCTACCTGAGCGGCCTTTTTGTGGTGGTGTATCTCATCCTCTATCCAGCCATTCCATTACTTGATGGTGCCACCAAAGGTATTCTTGGCTGGACGCAAATGAAACGTCTCAACGAAACCGTGGTGGAAATCGAAAAAATTCGTGCGCCTTATGAAAATAAACTCAAGGGTATGTCGGCTACTGCCATCCTCGCCGATGACGAACTGTCCAACTACGTTGTACGTTCTGCCAAAGTATTGTTTGGTGATCGTTGCGCTGGCTGTCATGGCACGGGGGGCTCCGGTAACCCCGGTTACCCGGTACTGGCTGATGATGACTGGCTCTATGGCGGTAGCGTTGAAACCATTCAGCAATCAATCACTGCTGGACGTAATGGCATGATGCCTGGTTTCGGTGCCACGCTGAATGAGCAACAAATCAATGATCTGGCCCAGCATGTGGTCGCCTTAAGCAAAGGCAGTGAATATGCTCCAGGTAAAGAACTGTTTGTTTCTCAAGGCTGTGTCGGTTGTCACGGTATGGATGCCAAAGGTCTGAAAATGATGGGCTCTGCCAATCTCACCGATGCGATTTGGCGTTTTGCTCCAGGCACCATAGAGAGTGTTAAATACACCATCGGACATGGCGTAAATTCTCCCGGTGCAGAAGAAACACGCAATGCCGAGATGCCGGCTTTCCAACACAAGTTAAGCGAAACAGACATCAAAAAGCTGGCTGTATATGTACATAAACTGGGTGGCGGCCAATAGGCCGCCCGTTTCAGTAACCTGTTAAGGTTTTATTATTTACTCACGCAAAAATGATAAAGAGGACACATCATGGACGCCGTTGCCATTGGTTCAATTCTCGCAGTAGGTATCACTATTGCCATTGCTATCTTTTTGATTATACGCATTGTTTACCTCATCAATCACACTCACTCGGAAGATTGAGAGGAAACGTGCAGGTGTATTACCATGAACGACGGGCTGCACTTACAGTCAGTACAGCCCGTCACCGTCTTACCATGCCTGACATAAAACCCGTAAATACGTGAATAAAAAATCTACTCAAACTGACCTGAAAAACCTGGAAGAACTCTATCACGAGGCGGAATACTGGCACGTCAATACTGGTGAAGAAACCATTCACGCCAAACGGATGCCAGGCACCTTTCGCCGTATCAAATGGATAACCATGACCGTATGGCTGGCATTTTTCTTCGGCCCTTATTTGCGCTGGAATGGCCAGCAGGCTATTTTGTTCGACATCCCCGGTCGCCAGTTTCATATATTCAATATCACTATTCTGCCTCAGGATGTATGGATGCTGGCCCTGGTGCTGTTATTTTTTGCATTGTTATTGGCCGCTATCACCTCCATTGCGGGCCGGGTTTTTTGTGGTTATTTTTGTTTTCAGACGGTATGGACAGATATTTTCATCTGGATTGAAGAAAAGCTCGAAGGCCCGCCAGCGAGACGCCGCAAACTGGACAGCGCTCCTTGGGACTTTAAAAAATTCCGTATCAAATTCATCAAACACAGCGCCTGGTTAGCCATCGGCCTGCTCACCGGCATCAGCTTTACACTCTGGTTTGGCGATGCCTTCCAGCTTTGGAAAGCCTACCTCACCCTGCAAGCACCTCTGTTCGCCTGGGGAACCGTCGGTGTCTTTGTCTTTTTCACCTACCTGTTTGCCGGTTTTATGCGTGAGCAGGTATGTTTCTGGCTTTGCCCTTATGCACGCATCCAAGGGGTCATGTATGACCGCGAAACCATCCTGCCCACCTATGATTTCAGTCGCGGCGAACCACGCGGGAAATTAAAAAAAGGCAGCCGTGCCGAAGGTGGAGAACAAGGTGACTGCATTGATTGTAAACAATGTGTCGCAGTATGCCCTACCGGCATCGACATTCGGCACGGCCAACAGGAAGGCTGTATTACCTGCGCACTCTGTCTTGATGCCTGCGACTCAGTCATGGACAAAATCCATCGCCCCCATGGGCTGATTCGTTATGCCTCACTGGATGAAATCGAAGGTAAAGCCACGGTAAAAATCCATAAACGGCCCCGTGTACTGCTTTACTTTGCCATTATGCTGGCAGCCATTGGTGGAATTATCTATGGTCTGGCGAATCTCGGCGCATTGGAATTAAAAGTTCTGCATGAACGACAACCCTTGTTCGTATTACAAAGTGATGGTGCAATACAGAATAAATATGTGCTGAAAGTACTCAACAAAACAGATGCTGACATGCAAGTCATATTGACTATAAGTGACCATGACACCATAAAGCTGATTAATTCCGGTAAACCATTTATGACCAAAAAGGGACGGGTTACCGCCCATACTGTTTTTTTGCGTATTCCCGGTGATAAACTGGATGCAGAGCGTATCCCGGTTATTTTTCGGGTAGAAAATGTTGATGACACGGCACTGTTTGCCGAATACCAGAGTATGTTTTTTGGCCCCGCCCGGTAAATAAAACATGAGGCAAAATATCATGAATAAAACACAGACCCTTTCTGCCAACAAGAAGAGTTATTTTCAATCCCGCTGTTCACAAGCAAACAAGGAAGCAATAAAAAACCCCTGGTTTTTGTCTTTTCTGGGAATTGTTGCCATATTCCTTATTGTTAATTTTATATTTATTGGCTTTGCCATCAGCACTAATCCGGGACTGGTCAGCAACGACTATTATGAACAGGGTCGTGAGCAGGAACAAAATATTATGACCTGGTCTGCGGAACGCAACAATCTCAACTGGGAAACCAAAATGGAAATCCCGGAGCGAATCACCCTCAACAAAACCGATACCTATCGTTTCAGTGCCGTGGATTCACGCGGAATATCCATCATGGATGCAGATGTAACATTCACCCTCTATCGCCCTTCCGATGTCAGTGCTGATTTTGTAATGCCTGTCGAGCAAATCGCCCCCGGACTCTACCAGACAGAATTTTATTTCCCTTTACCCGGTATTTGGGATATCAATCTTAAAGTGATTCATGGTGACAACATGTATCACCAGACCCGGAGGATATCGGTACACATGCCCACAACGAAAAAAGTATCGTAAAGACCGTGAGTGCTGTACCACCACTGCACGCGGAAAACACCCTGTCTGTCGGCATGACGGATGCCAGTGACAACTGCTTTCATTGCAACTTACCGCTACCGGAAGAACTGATATTTGAAACAGCCATCAATGGCAACACGCGCCAGTTTTGCTGCCCTGCCTGTCAGGCGGTATGCAGTGCAATATATGATGCCGGGCTGGATGGTTTTTATGACCGCATCCCGCAAGGCCACCTTGCCCCGCCAGCAGAAACAAGCAAAGATCAGGCTCTCTATGATCTCGACGAAGTGCAGGCTGAATTTGTAACGGATTTGGGTGTACAGCGTGAAATTCATTTACTGGTAGAAGGTATCCATTGTGCCGCCTGTGTCTGGCTGATCGAACGCTCCCTCAACCCGTTACCCGGCATACTCAATGCTCAAGTCAATTTATCAGGCAAACGGCTGCTGCTGAAATGGGACAACAATCAGATCAAACTTTCCCAAATTCTTGGTCACTTGGGAAAAATAGGTTATGCCGCCGTTCCCTATGACCCGGAAGTAGCCGAAGGACGCCTTAAAAAACAAAACCGCAACCTGTTACTACGCATGGCATTCGCCGCCTTTGCAATGATGAACCTGTTATGGATCTCTATTGCGCTTTACAGCGGAGCCAGTGACAGTGAATTCCGCAGCCTGTTCCACTGGGTCGGTTTTTCACTTGCCACACCCACCCTGCTTTATTCCGGTTATCCCTTTTTACACAGCGCCTGGACAGGGATAAAACGCCTGCATTTCACCATGGACTTACCCATCGCCATTGGTGCAATAACCACTTACAGTTATTCAGTGTATATCACGCTTAATCCATCGGTAGTTGGTGAAGTTTATTACGACACCGTCGTGAATTTTCTGTTTGTGATTCTGGTGGGTCGATATCTGGAAGCAATGACCAAACGACAGGCTGTTGATTCCACACAACGACTACTCGAACTGCAACCACGAGCCGCGACAGTATTGCGTGATGGTGAATCTGTATTGTTACCCATACGTGCCGTCAAAGCAGATGACCAAGTACTCATCAAACCCGGTGAACAAATTCCCGTCGATGGCATTGTCATACAGGGTCGCAGCAAAGTGGATGAATCCATGCTCAGCGGTGAATCCCGTCCACTGGAAAAACAGGAAGGTGACAAAGTATCTGCCGGTACCATGAATACTGACAGCACACTCACCGTGCGCGTTGCCGGAATATTACGCAACACATCATTAGGCCGCATTATCAATCTGGTGGAAGAAGCGCAAGCCTCCAAAGCACCCATACAGTGTACGGCTGATCGTA
>WFQM01000028.1 GCA_015487095.1 Gammaproteobacteria bacterium
AGCCGCGTTACGACAAGCCCATTCTGATTTACTGGTTTCAGGCCGCCAGTGTGTTTGTTTTTGGTATTAATGAATTCGCTTTCCGACTGCCTTCGGCTATTGCCGCCACTTTGTGGGTGTTGGCGGTGTTCGCTTTTGTGCGCCGGATGCGTGATGAACGCACCGGATTGATGGCTGCCATTATTACGGCCACTGCTTTTGAGGTATCGGTGATGGCCAAGGCGGCCACGGCAGATGCATTGTTAAACCTGTTTATTGCAGGTTCCCTGTTTTGTATCTACCTCTACTGGAAAGAGCGCGAGCGTCGTTGGTTGTTGTCCACCTTTGCACTCATCGGACTGGGCTTTTTGACCAAAGGGCCGGTATCAGTGCTGGTGCCGGTGGCAGTGAGTTTCCTGTTTTTTGCCGCCAGCAAGGAGCTGAAGACCTGGTTCAAAGTGGTGTTCAATCCGTTGGGTATTGGTATTTTTCTGATTATCGCCATGCCCTGGTACGTGGCGCAGTATCTCAAAGAAGGTGATGCCTTTATCCTGGGGTTTTTCTTCAAACACAATATTGATCGTTTCAGCAGTCCTATGGAACAACATGGCGGCGGAATTTTTTATTATATTCCGGTGGTGCTGGTAGCGGTGTTGCCGTTTACTACCGTGTTGATCAAGTCACTGCTGAATATCAAACAGTTGTGGCGTGACGAATTCACCCGCTTTGCTCTGTTGTGGTTTGTTTTTGTGCTGGTGTTCTTTTCTCTTTCCGGCACCAAACTGCCGCATTATGTGTTGTACGGGCTTACTGGTACTTTCATTATTATGGCGTTATGGATGCGCAGTCAGGATGAGTCTGGCGCAGGCAGGCTGAGTTCACAACTGTGGCTGTTTATGCCACAGCTCATTCTGTTCGTCTTTTTGCTACTGTTGCCGGAAGTTATTGCTGGCTCATTGCCTGCCATAAAAGATATGTACATGCGTGAAATGCTTGATGAATACGAGGCTCAGTTTTCGTTAATCTACCGGCTGTTTTTTGTGGCGGCGATCATGTTTACCGTTTTTTGCATGGGCGAGCGACGGTTTCTGCCATCGGAGAAGTTACTCGTCAGCGGCGTAGTGGTTGTGTTTTCGCTATCCATGTTCTTGTTGCCTGTTATCGGTGGTTTGCATCAGGGGCCGGTTAAGGAAGCTGCCGCCATCGCCAAACGCGACAACCTTACTGTGGTGCGCTGGCGGCTCAATATGCCCAGTTTCAGTGTTTATACGCAACGAGTTACGGAAACCCGTAAACCCCGGCCGGGTGAAATTGTATTGACCAAGAGCAAATATCTGTCACAGCTGAATAACCCGGAAATTCTTTATCGCAAGGGTGGGGTGGTAATGGCACGGGTGGAGTAGTTTCTTTAATTTTCATCTGGCGGCAGAAAAATACGCTGCGGCTCACTGATGTCTGTTATGTTCACCAAGTCCCATTGCTCGTTGTTGCGGTATAGCCGCTTGTTTTTGTCCGGGTAATCCGCCACATCCTGTTCGAGCCGCTGTCCCATTACCAGACATTGCAGCAGCTCATCCCCGTCGTTGACGATATTGTGTGCCGCGACGCCACGCGGAAAACCAAGAAAATCTCCCGACTCTACGGTATAACGCTCATCATTGATGATGGCCGTGCCCCGGCCGGAGAGAATGTAAACACACTCCTCTTCGTAAAAATGTTTGTGATATTCCGTTGTGTCATGGCCAGGTTTTACGCTGATAATATGCACACCGATTTGCGTCAGTCCCACCGCATCGCCGAGGGATTTGTTAATGCGCACGGCATTGGGGTTGAGAAAATGAATTCGTTTTTCACCGGGCATCGCAGTGATGTCGGTCGATTTTAATATGAGATTATGTTTATTCACTTCGGGTTTTTTCCTTGTTTAATGGCAGATTAAATGTGAATTCAGCGTTAAAAATACCCTGTTTAAAAAACACCGAGTATTTAACGCAAAGGGCGCAAAGACGCAGAGGACGCAAAGTTTTGGTGTTTTTCTCTGCGACCTCTGCGTTTATAACACGCCACTTGTCAGTCCACGACAACATAACCTCCCAATGTACTGGAACACTTGTCCGGGAGTTTAAGCCTCTGGATTCTGGCCAAAAACAGGTCGGAATGACGATGTTTTCAGTAAAAATCGCTTACAGAGCCATTCAGTCATTAATTTGCACTTAAGGCAAAACCATGATGCGATAGAGAATATGTTGCCAGTCTATATTATTATCAGCAAACAATTATTGATCCTGTCAGGAGAGAGTCATGCCCATATTGCATTCACCCCATTTTTTGTTATTCCTGTTTTTTGTCACGACCTCATTACTGTCAGCGGCAACAATGGCCAGCGAGGATAATGAGACACACTATGACCGCATCAGTCTGCTCGCCACAGCTTCAGATGAAATCGAGAACGATATCCTTGAAACGACACTGTCTGTGCAGCGTGAAGGCAATAATCCGTCGGAATTATCGGAGGAAGTAAACGCAGCGATTCAGTGGGCCATTGGCGAAGCGAAAAAGGTCAGTGGGGTTACGGTGCAGACTATGGGTTACCAGACTACCCCTGTTTATCAGCAACGGCGTTTATCGGCCTGGCGGGTGCGACAGAGTCTGCGCCTGGAAAGCAAAGACATTGCTGAATTGAGTCAGCTTATTGGTAAGTTGCAAGAGCGTCTGACGGTGGATCGAGTCGGTTATCGCATCTCCGTCCAGCGCCGCAATACAATGGAGGAAAACCTGATTACCGAGGCAATAGCACTTTTTCAACGGCGAGCAAAACTGGTTGCCAAACAGATGAACCGTGGTCGTTATCGAGTGGTGCAAATGGATATTAATACTGGCGGTGCGCCGATGCGGCCAATGATGATGCGTGCAGAAATGTCGGCGATGGCTGATACACGTATCGCTCCCAGTTTTGAAGCAGGTACGCAAACGGTGACGGTTTCGGTGAATGGCACCATCGAATTGCAGTTGGATTGAGAGGGCGCTTCCGAGTAAAAAGAGGATGCCACCTAATGTTATACCCGCGGCGTTTGGGATTTAGGTTTACGTGTGCGTCATATTTTCTTCATGGCGAGGCGAAATGATGCGTAATAGTCGTTCTATCGCAAGGAGTTTCACACGGCCATGGAGGAAACAGGGCATGCACACGACCTGAGTCTCAATCGCTACGGGTATATAAGGGCCGCTCGAACAATAACTGTCACATTGGTGAGCGGGTTCGGTTTTTTTGGGCCTGCACAAGACTCTGGTGGAACCGCTACGCTTGTTCCACCCTACCTGCGTACATTACTACTGACGTTGGCGTATTCATAATCCGGGTCGGAAACAGGTCAGAATCAGCGGAGTAGTTTGTTTGTTCCGTCTCCTCAAACACAAGGTAAAGCCGGGTGGAACAAGCATAGCGGTTCCACCAAAAGGTCAAGGGAAGAGCATCAGTCCTTTCAGCCGGTATTACTCTTTACCCAACCCAAAAGCGACAATTATGTTCGAGCGATCCTAAGGAATGGAACACAATAACTCATACAATTGGCACCTCTGCTTCAGCCCGTCTTCGCCCGTTCTTCAATCACAAAAACTCGGAATAGAACGACTATTCCTGCACTTTTGTTCAATCAGAACGAACGAATACGAACTAAATCAGAGCGCCACTTATATAAGTTATTGTGTTCCATTCCTAAGTTAGCAAATCGTGGTATAACGTAGGTTGGCGGTGAGCTTGCGAACCCCAACAGGGTTGGTGATGTTGGGGTTCGCAAGTTCACCGCCAATCTATTCCACCTTCCGCTCGGTCGGAGGAATGCCCATCATGTCTGCTGCCAAGCAATAGTATGACCTGTTTCGATCTTGCATTCGACTTCCACGACTCGAAGGTATGGAATCGCCAAACGAAGCTGTCCGATGCATCCATCACACCATGCTTTAAATTGTCCGCTGGAGAATTTATTATGTTGTTCTTGGCTCATACCTTAGAGCAGAACCAAGCAATTTTGAAAACTGAGATTGAAGGTTGTTAATCTGTTCATCCGAATGCCGAGTGGTGTTGGGGCTGGGGGTTAGAGACCCCCGGTTACCCGATTAGCTCTCATCCGGGTGAATAAGCCTTACTTTAGGGAAATAGGTTTTATATTTTGCCATATCCCTAGTAGCCAGCCCAAACTGCGACACCGACGCATGAGCACCAATAAAGAAATCCGGCAAGGGCGATGTTTTCGCACCCTTGCTTTTCCTATATTTCAAGTACACCTTGCCGGTTAGAAACAAAGCCTCTCTCGGTAATTCCAATACTTTAATACCCAATGCATCAATAGCATTTTCAACCTCTTCAACCCTATCGAAGCCGATGGATACTTCTGTATATACGATTGAGTTGATATACAGAGTATTTGTCTGGCTGTATTTTTCTAGCGTAGCCTCTGACCAATCAGCCCAATTTTCATCATTAGTGAAGAGGTCAAGCAATACGCAAGAATCAACTAAAATACCATTCATCATGAATCCCTTGTCAGACTCATGATTTCATCGGTGGACATCTTTGATGAGGCTATCCCCCGGAGTTTCTTAAATTTACCTGTCACGTTAGGTTCGTTAGTTTTTACGATATAAAACCGACCATTATCTTCGATAAAATCAACTTCTGTTTCGGGAGATATGCCTAAAACTTCTCTCACGCCTCTAGGAATAGTGACTTGTCCCTTCGTTGTAACCCGCATAATCGGTACCTTGCAGTAAATGTAATACCAACATAGTATTACATTGGAAATTTTGCAAGCTTTTGGAACATCCCGAAAACTTCACGAACAGCTAACGCTTGGGTTCACTGGCTGCCTGAAGGTACGTTGCGAGGAACGAGTGGCGCAGGAAGCCAAGCGCCCAGCGTAATGGCTGGGACACGGCGAAGGCCTGAACCTGAAGGTCAGTGAGGAGCCTGTGCAGCTTAACAAGACCATGCCCGACCGGGTTAAAGGTTGTTAGCGCAAAATCAGTAACCAGCGCTGGAGCGAGTCGGCCAGCTTGCGTTAAACATCTTTGGGAAACACCCTGTGCGGAGCCGCATGCAGGGTGTTGTGGGAGCTGGAGGTTACCCGATTAGGCTTTTTGATATCGCCACTGTATTTATTTAGGTATATTGAGCTTTCTGTTACGCGGAAAATAAAGCAATACAATAACAACTGCCCAGAACAAGGCTCCAAATAAAATGTCTGAAGAAAAAGGATCGACTGCTAATGAGGAAGGATAAAACAGTGCACTAAACAAAACCATTGGCAATACTATTGGAGATATTAATACAGACAATGGCATATGAACATGCTGTGGAAGATAATCCATAAATACCACGCTAAATACCACCCAAATAAGAACCCATATCCCTATTCTTAATAATTTATTTTTCATTATTTAGTTTGTGAAGATAGTTTTAACCATTTATCTTCAAATTCACTCCAGCCTATCGGCAACATTGATCTCATTGAGACTGATAACGCACATAACCGTATTAAATCTGCTGATGCATACACAGCAGAACGCGCATGAAGGGAGTTAACTGAACCCGAATCAAAATCGTGCTGGCTATGATTATGCTTATCTTGTTCTGTGAATATATAGATATCTTCGATTGCTTATGGGTAATAGAAAGGTGGTGTGGGAGGGAGGGGATAGAAACCCCTTCCTATCCCTTTTAGAATTTTTTTTCTTCCTTAATATATTCTAGGCACGTTTTTCCGTCCGCCTCCCCAAGCTCCTTGACTAATAGGGGGCCATTTTTATCCAAGAACGCTTGCTTTTTTTCTAAATTTTTACCTTCGAAACCGAAGTAGCGTCCTAAAAAATAGCATGTAGATGGCATCAAGAACTTTAGATCAGACATGACATTTAGAACAATAGATTTATTCTGACTAAAAATTGGTACTAAGTCGCTCGAAAATGATTGAGATATTGCAGCATCAGAGTTTACTTTTGTTATATAACCAATAAACAAGAGCTTTTTGATTTCATCTTCTGTCAGGTCTTTATCCTCAGAATCATACTTAGAATACTTTATGTACAATAACTCCCACTCTTTGTACTCCATGAGTGAATTATAAAATGGCTCGCCGCTATCCGTCTTCGACATAAATTTTTCACTATCTATATGAAGAAGCCTATTAATCATCACTTCGGAGTCAACAGCGATAGAGGTACTTGCGCAAGCTGACTCAAACAAGAGAAGAAATAGCGTAAAAGATAGCCTTTTTAAATTAGACATAATTTTACTCGCTATTTATTTTTCACTATGACGGTGATATTTCCGCCATTCTTCGGGTTAATGGAGTTCCAAATTTTAAGTATTTCTTCTTCTTTGATTACGATGCAGCCGTCAGACCAAGCAGAGTTAATCCCCATATGAATAAAAATACCCCTTCTGTTGGTTTGATTATCGGGAAGATAGATTCCCTCCCGCTTTTGGCCCTTCGAGTTTTTCTTCGTCTGCATATGCGTAGCAGAGCAACCAATATATCTCTTTGCTGGTATTGACTTTGCTAGTTCAAACCAGCAGGTTGTATTGATAGAAACAGCACCGTGCTTGTAGGTAAGCGTACCAGTGCCTTTCGAAATCTCCCTTTCAACTTCAATTGTATAACTCATCTGATCCCCTGAAAATTCAACAGTTAATGGATCCCAAAGTGGGGGATAACTCCGCCCCAAAATCCGGAAATTTATTTGCCGATGATTTCCAGCTTCACTAAATACTCCAACAAACCCGCTAAATAATCAATGACTTATTACCGGGGTAGTTTTTACGGTGAGTATGAAGTGACCTGAGCATGCTGGATATTGAACCGGACAAATAAGACATTTTGGGGATATCGCACAGGGTCTTTTTTGGTGTGAATTTGTTTGTTTTTTTTATACATCTTATTTTTCATATTTTTGAAAGCCCATTTTTTATCAACAAGATAAGCGGTATTTCCGGGAAATTTCACTCTACGGAATATTGAATGCAGAAATATCCCAAAGTGGGAAAATATTCCGTTTGAATTTGGAGCTATGGGCCATAAATAATTCTGTACAAAAAATCAGCATTGTTTGAAGGAGGGCTATTGCGGGCCCAGTAAACTATTTTCTATCTTTTTATATGCTGGCGGAGCAGTTCCACGATTTTTTGATGATGATTCTTGATTGCGAATGATACAGGTGTTTCACCACGGGATGAATGAACATTTGGATTAGCTCCATTTATTATCAGGAGCTGTACGATTGAAGGATTGTGGGCCCATGGCTGCTCAGAATTTTTCCACATAAGATATTAAAAATATGTCGTTCTATGGGGCTGTAATTACCGATGTGTAGCGGCTTATGTATATAAAAATTACGTTATAGCCGCTTTGTCCCGGAAATGGGACAAAATATGTGGTTTCATGCTCAACACGTATGCAAAAAATATAACCAATAACTTAAAAAAACGGTATTGGAATCATTGCTGATGATATCCATTTATTTTGTAGCTTGTTGCTATTCAGGGAGGTAGAAAAATGAAAATTCTCATTGCTGAAGACAACCTCGTTACCCGCAAAATCCATCAGGAACAGTTGACTGCCTGGGGATACGATTTTGATCTGGCGGTTAATGGCGCAGAGGCTGTTGATTACGCCTGGAAAAACAGGGGGAGTTATGACCTCTGTCTGACGGATGTGAATATGCCGGTGATGAGTGGCATTGAGGCTATCAGGGCAATTCGGCAAGGTACTTATTATCTACCCATTATCGCCTGTAGCTCAAACCCGGATTATAAAACGTGTTGTCTGGAAGCGGGTGCCGATGCGTTTTTGGTGAAGCCTCCTGGCTCTGCGGCGCTGAAGGAGAAGCTGGAGGCGTTTTCTGTAAAACAGATTGTTCTGTATCAGGAAGGTGAGAGTTTGTCGTTGCACAGGGTTGGCCCTGCGGACAGCAGAGAGTTAAATGAGTTGATCATGCTGGATAAAAAGGAAGTGACGAAGTTTACGGTCGTTGATGTTTCTTTCCGTTTTCTTGCGCATAAATGTGCGCGGGATAAATTACTTGGTGATTTTTCTCGGGGTGATTCGGTGTTTACTGAAGTGCTTGATCGTACCCGGCGAGAGCCAGGACTGGTGCAGATTCATGCTTCGAAAATATGGGCTCGGAAATCGAGCCTTACTCCGGAGGCGTTTGCGAAATTGGTCAAGGTCGAGGATGAGATGATGAAAAAATATGAGGAGCCTTAAATGTGAATTAAGCACTAAAAATACGCTGCCGTTAAGAATCACCGGGTATTTAACACAGAGGTCGCAGAGACGCAGAGGACGCAAAGTTTTTAGTGTTTTTCTCTGTGTCCTTTGCGTCTCTGCGACCTCTGCGTTTATAACACGTCACTTGCCAGTACCATGACAACATAACCTCCCAATGT
>WFQM01000029.1 GCA_015487095.1 Gammaproteobacteria bacterium
GCACAAGATCCGGGTGGCCTCACCGCCGAACAAGTTCGTGCTGATCCACGTCAGGCTGCGCCGATTAATCTGCGTTTTGATACCGGCGAGTCCGTGCGCCAACAGCGCCTTGGTTTGCATACTCGTTATCCTCTTGCCGGTGGCGCTGAATTGCGCTTAAGCGGTTACTTTGTGCAACGCGACTTTGCCAATCGGTTGCCCTTCAATATGATCGAACTTGATCGGCGTTTTGGTGGCGTTGGTGTGGAATACCAGCGTGGAACACAGTGGGCAGGTGCATTTGGGCGGCTGCTACTGGGTGTTGATGTTGATTATCAAAATGATGAGCGCCGTCGTCGCACGAATCTGGACGGTGTTGCAGGTGACTTGCGCTTTGATCAACGCGAGCGCGTGATGAACAGCGGAATTTTTATTACCCACGAACAGCAACTGACACAACAACTGCGTCTGGATACCGGCTTACGTTATGACCGCCTGCGTATTGCCGCCGATGATCGCTTTTTAAATAATGGTGATGATTCCGATGCCGTCAGTTTTGTACACTGGAGTCCGAGCATCGCATTACTCGTGCAAGGCGACAGCGCAACCCAACTGTACGCTCGTATTGCAACCGGTTTTGAAACACCCACTACGACCGAGCTTGCCCGTATTGATGGCAGTGGCGGTTTTAATAATACCTTAGACCCGGCAACGTCCGTAAACTATGAGCTGGGTGCCCGTATCATGCCTGTGCCAGATGTACATATCGAAGCCGCAGTGTTTCAGATCGATATAGACGATCAACTGGTTCCTTTTGAAATTGCCAGCTCACCGGGTCGCTTTGCTTTTGAAAACGCAGGTCGTTCGCGTAATCGCGGTTTGGAGACAGCGCTCTCCCTGGGCAAATACACCGGATGGGGGTTGAAACTGGCGTATACTTACTCGGATTTCCATTTTGTCACATTCACCGATAAAAACAGTGTGGCGCTGGATGGTAATAACTTCCCCGGTGTACCCATGCACTTACTTAATCTGGAGTCACGGTATCGTTATTCTTCAGGCGTTTATGTGGCTTTTGAGGCGCGTTATACCGGTCGCTATTACGCGGATAATCTCAACACCGTCAAGATTGCCTCATTCATCAATAGCGGCCTGCGTCTGAGTTACCCGCATTTTGTGGATGGCTGGCGGTTTAATGTTTCCGGAGGCATTAATAATCTTTTTGATGAAAGCTACTATTCTAACGTGCGACTGAACGCCACCGCAGGGCGTTATTTCGAGCCCGCACCCGGTCGTCATGGGTATTTAGAGCTTGGTATCAGTCGTGATTTTTGATAATACTCAGGTATCCAGTGTGTACACATGAGAATGTGAACACAAGAAATAGGGTGTTTGTTACGTAGAAATACAGAGACACAGAGCTTTTAGTGTTTTTCTCTGCGTCCTTTGCGTCTCTGCGACCTCTGCGTTTATAACACGCTACTTGTCAGTACCACGACAACATAACTTTCCAATAAGCCGGAATCTCAATCACTACGGGTATATCGAATACCTAAAGGGTCATCAGGGTCAATGCCATCCATGAAACATTTTTTACGGTCGCTATTTGTAGTTTGATAAACGCGACCTATCCAGTTATTAATCATCGCCTCTCCGGTGTCATGCCAGGTATTGTGCAGGTATGACTGGATCAGTTCTTCCGGAAATATGGGTAACGGTTCCTTGCGTGCTTTTGCTGTGACCAGACGGGATTTGTGCTCAAGCAGAATGGCTTGCACCTGCTGGCTGAAATAATTGTCGGGAAAGGGGGGGTAACTGTCCCGTTTATCATCAATAAACAACAAAACCTCCCGTTTGTATTCTTTTAACAGGCTGTTGATATCGTATTCCGGGTGCCCCTGGAAATAAACAATACGAAACAGGTCTTCGCTGACCGCAAGATGTACGCCTGCATTGGGGCTTGCAACCAGCACACGTAAACCTGCCTCTTCACATTGCTGTTGGGTGATTTCGTTATAGCGGGAATGGGGTACATCAAAACGTGTGTTGATATCGTTGACCAGCGGATGGGAACGATCAATGACCTCGTGCTGAAATACACCCCAGCATTTTTCGGCCAGTTTTTTCCGTTTTTGCTGATGCCTGAATTGTACGACCGCATGGGTGGCCAGACAGGAACACAGTATGGATGTGACATTATTATACCCCCAGTCGATGACCTCAATGAGGGGCTCCCAAAATGCTTCATCCGCCAGATTGGGTTGAGTGACGTTAGCTCCGGTGATAATGAGTGCGTCCAGTCCCTCTGCCTTGATGGCGTCAAACGTTTCATAATATTGACGGATGTGCGCAGCCGCCTTTTCACCTCGCGGCAATTGCGGCAGGGTGAACAGGTGAATATAAAACTGTGCAATTTGATTGCTCTCGCTGACAATGCGCAAAAACTGTCGCTCAGTCGCTTCAAGGGCGGCATCCGGCATCATGTTCAGCAGGCCGATATGCATTTCCCGAATATCCTGTTGTCGGGCACGGGCAGGGTCCAGCACAGAGTCTCCCTCTGCACGAAGGCGGGTAAACGTTGGCAATGATGAGTTGGCGACCAGCGGCATGGAGGTTTCCGGGTTATTTACTTGAGTTATTGAATGGAATTGTTTTTTCGAGCAATGGCAGTAGCGATCAAATTGACGAAGTCATTCTCTGTTTGAACTTTCGCCAGCTCATCCGTGCTGATGGTATAGCCGTATTCTTTTGCGATAGCTTCATAACGTGGAATGCGCGAATGAAACAAGCGGGGAAAAACCCAGCGCACAAATTCATCCGGGTTGATCAAAGCAATATATGGCAGATTATTTTCTGACATATATATTTCAAGTTGCTCATCAAGAAAAGCCTCACGGTAATAAAGCGGCTTGGGGTCATTTTCGGCACGCTGAATCAGCTTTTTTTCATCCTGTTTGCTGGCCTGAATGTAAAGAATAAGCGTGTGTTTGGCCAGGGTTTCAATGACAGCAGGGTCATCAAGTTCACAGGCGCTGCCACCGGCATCGTTGATAAAATGTTTGTAACCATAAATATCCTGTGCCTTTTGAATGAATGTTGGCACATCGTTCATCGCAGCAATTTCGGCGTCCCTGTGCAAGTGCTGGCGACGTTTAAACTCATCCTGACTCAAGCCATCCTGCTCCGGGTTACCCAGCTTTCCCATGAAACTGGCCACCGGTTTCAAGTGATCCACAGTAATATTGTTACAGATATAAATGGAATCTGACTGTAAAAGGTCACGTAAAAACGGCACCTGCATGGCTTGTATTTTAATATTATCGAGGATGGCTTCATCCAGGTAATGCGTGCCAATGCGATAATCCGCAGAATAGTGAAACCAGTCACTCTTCCTGAGAATAGACGCCAGACGTGTTTTACCCACACCGGACATGCCCAGCAGAGTGATGCGCTTGTGTTCCGTCGAGAGAAATTGCTGTGGGTTGAATTCCATTGATTGCCCCGGTTATACATCGCTTTAGTGAAAGAATGCGTACTATATCGTATTGTTTCTTTGGCTCACAGCAATCGGTTGATTGGAGCGAGAAACCCTGGTTCGGAAATCAGGAAAGCGCATGAAGCATTGAGTGTTCAAACATGGGGGTAGTGCTGAAACAGAGCATCGTGAAATGCTCAGGCAAACCACGTGGGGAACAAAGAAAAAATCATTTACCTGTGTGTATATACTTATACCGAATGATATCCGGAAAAACAAAAAAGCCAATGAAAGGTGCTTAAAAGGGATAACGGTGCTATTGTTAAACAATGTTAAACAGCAACAAAGAATGGAGTAACAGCCATGTTAGGCGTCCGATTAGACCCTGAGCTGGAACGCCGCTTGGCGGTACTGGCAAAAAAGACCAAACGCTCAAAAAGCTACCTGGCTAAAGAGGCTCTGCGAGATTACATCGACCGGCAGGAAAGCCAGGAGCGGCGGCGGCAGGAGACTCTGAAGCGCTGGGAAGCCTATGAACAGGGTGGGGAAACCATCGGGCATGATGCCATGGTGGACTGGCTGGAATCCTGGGGTGAAGATGAGGAGAAAGCGTGCCCGGTTATCAAATAGAGCGCCAAATAGAATGGTTGCCGGATGCTGCCCGGGATGTGGCCCGGTTACGAGAATTCATCAGGAAAGACAATTCCCTTGCCGCTAAAAAAGCCAGCCAACGTTTGTTGAGTGCGGTGAAAATCCTGCTTAAAAAACCAGAAGTCGGGATGCCTGGCCTCGATGAAGCCTGTGACATGTTCAGGGATTTATACGTTCCATTTGGTCAAGGGGGCTATACCATTCGTTACCGTGTTGATCAACATATTATTCTCATTGTCCGGGTTTGGCATAGTCGGGAAGAGCGTGGCTGATGTTGCTATATCGTATTGTTTCTTTGACCCACACCAACAGCGTCCTTAATTTTTAGCCGATTTTTTTAATTTCGCCAGCGTTTTATTAATGACCCGTGATGCCGCCACATTTCCAAACGTTGCCGTGACGGCCGTGGTCGATCCATATCCTAGCGAGCAATCCAGTGAAATACCGTGAATGCCGGGCTTGGCATGGCTGACGCTGCCATCGGGCTTCGGGTACACCGGCTGCTGGCTGGAAAATACACATTCAATACGAAAGCTGCGTTTGCAGTTGCGTGGAAAATGATATTCGCTACGCAACTGTGCCCGGACTTTGGCGGCGAGTGGGTCATTGTAAGTGCGCGATAAATCCTTGACCTGAATCGCCAGTGGGTCGGTGAGCCCACCTGCACCCCCGGTGGTGATGACTGGAATTTTATTGCGGCGGCAATGATAAATGATGGCGGATTTAAACTTTATGCTGTCGATGGCATCGATCACGTAATCGTACTGGCGTTCTGGTGACAGGTAATCCCGGATGTTTCTTGTTGTCAGAAAATCATCAATGATTTTGCAATCACAGTGGGGATTGATACCGGCAATACGGTGTTGCAAAACGGCAGATTTTTTTTCATCCAGAGTGGTGTCCAGCGCGGGTAATTGCCGGTTGATATTGCCTTTGCTGACGGTATCGTAATCGATGAGTGTCAGCTGACCGATGCCTGTGCGTGCCAGTGTTTCCACCGCCCAGGAGCCCACACCGCCGAGACCGATAACACAGACATGCATTTGCTGAATCACATTCGCAGCAGCTTGTCCGTAAAGGCGTTGAATGCCACCAAAACGTTCGGCAAAATCCTGATTTTTTGTCATGTATTTGTCCGGGAGAAATCCAGCACAGCTTCGGCATTGGCCGTTGTTTGTGCGGCGATTTTACTGATGTCTTCGGTGCGTAGTTTTGCTAATGCTTGAAGATATTCGGGTAAATATTCGGGACTGTTGCGTTGCCCATGATGACCGGTACCTGCCATATCCGGTGCATCGGTTTCCAGTACGATGGCTTCCAATGGTAACCGTTGGGCCAAGCGATGCAGTTTATGTGAACGCGCAAAGCTTAACATGCCACCGAATCCCAATTTAAAACCCAGGTCAATATATTGGTGCGCCTGTTGCAGGCTGCCATTGAAAGCATGACAAATACCGCCGGTAACGGTTGTTTTGCGCAAGCAGGCAAGCACCGCGTCATGTGATTTTCGTACATGCAGCAATACCGGGAGTGCTGCATTGGCGGCCACGGCAAGCTGTGCTTCAAACAGGGTTCTCTGGCGGTTTTGATCCAATGTTTGGCAATAAAAGTCCAGACCGATTTCACCCACAGCGATGGGACGGTATCGTTTGACGTATGCGGTTAACGTGTCGATATCATCGGGATCATGTTGTTCCAGATAAACGGGATGCAGGCCGAAGCTGGCGTACAGGGCAGGGTTTGATACGCAGGTTTCCCGTAATTTATCCCAGGTATTCGCCATAATGCCCGGCACGACGATATGTGAAATGCCAACGCGTAGACATTGTTCAAGCACGGTACTGCGATCAGCATCAAATGCGGCAACATCAATATGTGCATGGGTATCAATCAGGTTCATCGGGTGTATTTTACGTGATTCTCCTTATGGACAGGAAGCAGGGATGAAAAAATATAGCATTATCACTGATTTATCGAGTGATGTTCAGCAGGATTCCAGATTTGAAAACAGTATTTTATTCGTTACACTCGGAAAATTGCATTTTTATCTTAGGGAGGAAGAGAAATGCGTTCAACTATTCGGGGTGTGTTGTCGGTCGCCGTGGTTTTGGCCTTGAGTTGCAGTCTGGCAGGGCTGGTGAGTGCGGCAGATACGAAGCTGTATGATAAAGGTCTTGCTGCGTACAATGCGGGTGACTACAAGGCTGCCTATACATTTACACTGCCATTGGCCAGCCAAGGCAATCCTGCTGCAAAAAACCTGCTGGGCATGATGTATGAGCTAGGTAAAGGTGTGCCCCGGGATCTGGCCAGATCGGTGAGTTATTATCGCGAGGGAGCGAAACAGGGTGATCCGCATGCACAATACAATCTGGCTGTTTCGTTTGATTCCGGCACCGGAGTCCCACAAAATTATCGAGAGGCCGTTCGCTGGTTTCGACGCGCAGCAGAGCAGGGTATCAGTGCTGCACAATATGATCTTGGCGTGATGATCGAGCGAGGTCGCGGCACTGACAAAAATTTTCAAAAAGCCGCCGACTGGTATCAGAAAGCAGCGAAACAAGGGCACGTTCAAGCCCAAAACAATCTGGCATGGCTGTATGAAAAAGGTAAGGGGATTGAGCGGAGTCTGGTGACGGCTTATGCGTGGTTTGATGTTGCTGCGGCGCAGGGTTTTGAATCAGCACAACAAAAACGTGACGTGATCAGGGCTGAGTTAACTGCGGTGGATTTGCGCAAGGCGCAGGTAGAATCAGCACAGCTGAAAAAAACCATTTTACAATCCAGTAACTGAAGTTTTTTCAGCTGCGCACGAACTGTGGTGATATGGGAGCGTGAGAACGAAAAATATTGCGTATTTGAACGCAAAGTTCGTAATCAGGGTTTGTTCTCACCCGCCTTTTCATCGGCATAACGCCAAATATCCACATTCTGTCCCTGTTCTCTGAAATGATCCGCGTAATCCGTCAAGTAACGTTGAAAGCTGGGTTGTGTTTTATAATTCTCACTGAGCACATAACTCAGCACTCCTTGAGTGTGAAAGACTTTAAAAAAGGCTTCGGTACGAATAATCTCCTTACCCTGTGGATTAAAAACCAGGATGGAGGGCGCGTATTCCACCTTGAGTTTTTTGGCCCATTCGCGTGCGGTCATTTTCTCACCTTCGGGGGTGATGACGGGTGTTTTTGACCACATGTCTAACTGGACAACATCAAACTGCTTGATAATATCGAGCAATTCGCTATCGGGCAGAATTTTTTTATGTAAAAAATCACAGTTCGGGCAATCTTTTTGCTCAAAGAATACTGCGAAAGGCCGCTTGTTTCCCCTTACCTTTGCTGAAAAATCAAAGGGTGGTTTGTTGAAAAAAGGCTCTGCATTAAGTGTTTTACTTGCTTTGCTGGCTGGGCGATTGGCTTGAATGAAATCCCGGTAGCCAATCTCTTTTTCCTTGCGTTGTGCCACATAGTCCAGGTCCAGGCTGAAGCGTTGTGGTGAGCGGTAACCATTGATGCGTAATGCTACTTTGCCCTGCTCATCAAAAAAAATAACGGTAGGTGTAAATTGCACCCGGAGTTTTTCCGCGAAAGTTTTTTCTGTGTATTGTTGGCCATCAAAGTCAGTGACAGGGCGGTCTCCCCACATGTTAATGGAGATAATATCGAAATTTTTCTGTGCTTTTTCTGTAATGTCTTTTTGCGAGAAGTTACGCTGCACCAATGCATTGCAGTAAGGGCAGCCATCTTGATGGAAGAAAATTACCAGTCGCTTTCCTTCACTGGTTGCTTCGGTGAGGTCTTCCGGGAAATCGAGAAAACTGTCTTTGAACCAGGAGGGGTAGTCAGTTTCAATTCCCCCAAAAAATTCACCTTTTTTGGGGGAGGCAAAAGGCTGCAATGAAAAGAGCAGCAGGGTTGAGGCGAGCAACGGGACACTGAAAAGGGGGTATCGCATGTGATGGCTTCCCGGAAAAATATTTATCGGTGTATTTTGGTTGGTGTCTGAGTATAGCAGCGTAACTGTCGTACTTCATGCTCATGTTTTTAGTTTAACTGTTATTGTAGTGCGTTGAATATTACCAACATTTACGGTTGTCCGCTTTGTGAAAACAATTGCCTGTGTGTAGCACAAAGGATTAGCTTATTAGCTGAATTGTTTATAAGTTAATCAAATCTTCAATTATGCGCGTGAATATTATTAAGTCATACTGCGCATACATGTTTCGAGCTTTGAAAATTCTTTTATTATTATTCCTGGTTTTCCAGGTTGTCATGATGCCTGTATCGCAGGCGTTTGCTGCGCGACACATGCATGATGCTTTCCATGAAAAGATGATGGCTTCTGTTTTTTTATCATCAGGAATGGTTACTAAATCCCACCACTTTGTTGAATCCAACAGAAAAGATGGTTTGTCAGATATGACCCACCCCGCTTTCCGCTCACAGGAAACGTATTTTCAAAATAGCCAGTGTGGAAAAAGAAATGGTCATAAAGGGGGGTGTGATATCTGTCAATGTACGCCGATTGTTGCTGCCCCTGTTTTAATACAAGTGGCTTCAATATTTACATCAACAAAATCGTATAACATTAAGTTGGATTGTCCATTATACAGTATTGTTATGCCTCCCCCCTTCAGACCACCCACCTCCTGAATATCATAGCGTATTTGTTTTTTTAGCCAACTAGTAAGTTGTACTGAAGATGGTTATGCGCAAAGTGCTCCTTAGTTATTAATGCAATCTTTGGGCAGCGGCCGAGGACACGAAAACTTTAACAGTTCGAAGATAACTACGATGAAAAATATTCATCGCAGATTGGTTTGTGGTTTGCTTGGTTATTAAATAGGCCATTAAAATATTCATTATTAGAGGTAACGTAATGAAAACATATTATACAAAGATGTTTAAAATTCAGGGAAACCTTGTAATTAACACAAGCTTTAACTATATACCGGGGGGTGGTCGTGCTGCTCTGCTCTGCTCTAAATTGGGGCGTGCCTGTGATGAATGTTTTATCGTTAAATGTGTTTGTAGTTCGCCTGTTTTTAAACAGGCTGTTTAAACCAAACTTGGGGGTAATACAAATGAAGAAAGTCAGTATGAAAATGTCTAAGTGTTTTTGTCGTGTGGGGGCAATGTTTATGCTTCCAA
>WFQM01000030.1 GCA_015487095.1 Gammaproteobacteria bacterium
GACAAAGTATCTGCCGGTACCATGAATACTGACAGCACACTCACCGTGCGCGTTGCCGGAATATTACGCAACACATCATTAGGCCGCATTATCAATCTGGTGGAAGAAGCGCAAGCCTCCAAAGCACCCATACAGTGTACGGCTGATCGTATCGTACCCTGGTTTGTAGCCACCACCTTGTTGCTGGCCAGTATGACTTTTTTCTGGTGGTTAAAAATTGATTTTGAACGGGCACTAATGGCCGCCACCGCCGTGCTCATCATCACCTGTCCCTGCGCCTTTGGTCTGGCCACACCAATGGCGATAGCCTCGGCTTCTGGTCTGGCAGCCCGCTTTGGCATTCTCATTAAAAATGGTGGTGTACTGGAAACACTGTCGCATATTGACCATATTGTTTTTGACAAAACCGGCACCCTCACCGAAGGACGCATGCAGATTCAGGCAATATTGACGCATAACACAATGGATAAACAAAGCCTCATGCAATATGCCGCAGCCCTGGAGCATTACTCAGAACATCACATTGCCAGTGCGGTTTGCCGGTTTGTTGAAAAAAAGAAAATCCCCCTGCTTGCCGCGCAACACATTGAGAATTTTCCCGGTCATGGCATCAAAGGTGTCGTGAATGGCCACACAGTGATGATTGGCACCGGGTACTGGTTACAACAAAATCAGATTGCGCTGGATGAAACATTACAACGCAATATCGAACAATGGGAAAACAAAGGATCAACCTGCGTTCATATCTCGATTAACGGCCAACACAAAGGAGCCATCGCCATCAATGACCAACTGCGCCCGGACGCCAAAAAATTAATAGACGCCCTGCATGCCAAAGGCATCCGCATGACCATTCTCAGCGGTGATCGCAAACCTGTAGTAGAACGCATCGCCCATCAATTAGGTGGCATGGAATCCATAGCCGAAGTATTACCGGAAGATAAAGATAAAATCATTCAGCAACTGAAAAAAGACGGAGCCATAGTGGCCATGGTCGGAGATGGTATTAACGATGCAGCCGCACTCAGCCGTGCCGACGTCGGTATCGCACTGGGGTCCGGCACCGATATCTCTGGCGATAACGCCGACATTGTACTGATGAGCAATGAACTCGATAAAGTACGTCTGGCGATGCAGTTATCACACCGGACCCTGCGTACTATTCGCCAGAATATTGCAATTTCTTTCACCTACAATATCATCATGGTGCCACTGGCCATGGCCGCCATGATCACGCCATTGGTGGCCGCCATATCCATGCCCATCAGTTCGTTACTGGTCATAGCCAATGCCGCCCGTATTCGCACCGTATTCAACCCAAAAATGCGTGAAAATCCGCATGGAGAGGAGACTCAATAATGGAAGTGATCTATGGCCTGATACCGGCAATGATCATTCTTGGCCTGATCATGGTGGGTATCCTTGTCTGGGCAGTAAAAAGCGGTCAATACGACGACCTCGAAGGTGATGCCAATCGTATTCTCATGGATGACGACGACCCTTTGTTGCCTGAAAACAGCAATGACAAAAACACAAGAAAAAACTCAACAGAACGAATAAAACAGGCAGGAAGAAACTGGCCGGATGCCGATTGAGTTTTTAAAATGGGTTTTAGCGTTAACGTAAACAAAGGGCCAGGTCGCCAATGCCAGCGTAGGTTGGTGGTGAGCTTGCGAACCCCAACAACACGCCGGGAAGCTGTATTGTAAGTGGTGCTGACAAGTAACGTGTTATAAACGCAGAGGCCGCAGAGACGCAGAGGTCACAGAGTTTTAGTGTTTTTCTCTGTTTCCTCTGCGTCTCTGTGACCTCTGCGTTAAATACCCGATGATTTTTCTAAAACAAAAGACCAAAGACACTAAAAAATTAATTTATTTCCAGACTTTCCTGCTGCAAATCCTGCTCCAACAACGGAGCCATCAAACCGGAAAACTCTTTAGGTGAAACATATTGCAACACTGCACGCCCCTTATCACTCAACGCAATATCCAGCCCCAACTCGGGATACAACCAATGCATGGTATTATTCTCCGGCTCCCGAATACGTTGAGCCGGTTCGCCAAAACGTTTGAGCAGCAACTCATCATCCAAACGTGCCCGTGTCAGATAAGCGATACTGGCAACAGGCGCGGCAAATACGGTTTGCAAATCCTCGCCAGCCAGCGTCACTTTTTTTCGGCCACCTCCCAGATTACTCACCCTCGCTCCACGCTGAAACATCGCCGCCTGTTGATCCTGGCTCAACGCCATCACCATCACCAACTGAGCACTAAAACCACCCAATATCACCTTGTCAAAATAAGCTTCGACTTTATACTTGCCTTCAGGAGAAACAAACAAACTGACCTTAGCACCTCCCTGAAACAGATTTTCTGCGGTTTGCAGCGTAGACTCACCCAATGTTAAACCAAACACACGAATACTACCCTGTGCCGTCGGCTCAATGTGCCAGGGCAAAAACTGGGCTGCTGGCTGATTTATGGAATCGCTTTCTTTTTCAACGGAAACCGGTATTAAAAAATTAACCGAAATGGCAAAAACACCCAATACCAGAATGCCGAAAATTATTTTCTTAGTCATATAACATCTTCCTGAACCAAAACTCATCTGAAACATGAACAATATCAAACATCCGTCATGAATGATCCTGTTATTAGCATTACCGCTGCCTTTGTTATTGGCCTGTTAGGCAGTGTGCATTGTGTTGGCATGTGCGGCGGCATTATGAATGCCCTTTGTTTCGCCATGCCGAAACAAACGCAATCAAAAACACGCATATCCCTGACCCTGGTCCTCTACAATCTCGGGCGGGTTTTCAGCTACAGCCTCGCTGGAGCCATAGTCGGCGGCATTGGCATGTTATTACAAGGGCCAGGAGGCATACTCGGCAGCGGACTCCGCATTTTTGCAGGCCTGATGATGATTGCCATGGGACTTTATCTTGCCGGTTGGTGGCGAGGACTCGTCCACCTGGAAAGCCTCGGCAATCATGTGATATGGCGACATATACAACCCGTCACCAACAGGCTGATGCCGGTCACTAAAGCCTGGCAGGCACTGTTACTGGGCATGCTTTGGGGATGGTTACCCTGCGGCCTGGTTTACAGCACCCTGACGCTTGCCGGAGCCGCTGCTCAATGGCAACAATCTGCACTGATCATGGCTGGTTTTGGTCTTGGTACCGTTCCCGTTATGTTGCTCACGGGTGTTTTTGCCGTGCAATTCAAAGCCTGGATACAAAAAGCAGCTGTACGCAATATTGCTGCCTTGCTGATCATCGCCTTTGGTGTCTGGACCATCAGCCCGCCGTTGTTGCATTTTGCTGGCGGTCATAATCATTCGCAGGAAAATAACAGCACTCAGCACAATATGGAGCATCATCACTGATTCACGTTTAGCCACAAAGGGTACGGTGGAACGCAGAGACAGGAATTTGTTTCCTTTTAATACTAAAAAAGGGCTCCTTTTTGTACTAACCTCCACGCCTCCCATTTTAGCAGGGTGACGTTTATCATGGAAAAGAATGAATCGCTTTATCCAGTCAATATAAGCTTTTTCCGTATGGGTGCTGTAATGTCGTACACGAATAACCTCAACAACAGAACGTAAAAAGGGAGAAGAAGAAACTACCGAATCCATGACCACCTCCTGTAAAATTAAACTGGTTAAACAACCAGCCATGAGAGAAAAACCATAACACAATAATAATTTTGAACAAAATGGGGTATCCCCACGTTTCGAAAAATCAACTACAGGTTGGCGCTCGATCTTTTCGAACAAGTATAATAGCCACAAAGCATTGGTTTTGTGGTACTTTGTTCTCCAGATCGGGCAGTGAGATATCTGACAATAAAAAAACCTGAAATATATCACTGCTGGATAAACACCAAAACGCCGTATTATAACGCGACACTTTGGTAACCACTAACTGTTAGGCACTCTGAGGATGTATGAAAATCATATTGGATCGTATTGAGAAAAATCAATTAATGCTTAATAGTATTGTTAATACTTATTTTAAGGTAGATCAAAGTTTAAAGCTGTTTAAACACCTTATTGATAATGATGATTTTTTAAAACGTTGGGATAATTCATATTCTGAAAGCGGTGTTAATTCATTACGTTTTTCTCTATATATGTCCATACTCTCGGAAATGCAGGCAATTATGTTTGACAAGGGAAAAAAAATTGCAAGTGTACATGAGACAATAAAAACACTAAAAGATAACCAGTTTGTGCAAAATTTAAAGATCTGGTTTTGCAATACGAGTGATACCGAAATCATATCAATAGATGGCAGCCTTACTGAATCTGTAATTGAAGCAATAAAAGAAAATGATTATCAGCGAAAAGTTAAAGCATTTGATGAGTTACTAAGCTCAACTTTATCTGCGTATCAAGAACTAACAGAGTCAGAGTTATGCATTCGAGTTAAGTTGGCACGTGATAAAATAATTTCCCATAAAGAGTTTCAAACTAAAATTCATTCGGAACGAAGAATGTACGAAGCCCAAGATTTTGGATTAAAGTATTCTGATGCTGAGGATATAGTTGAAAAGTCTCAACATATAATTTTCAATGTTTACTCTCTTTTTACTAAATCATCTTTTGATGTAGAGCATTCACTAAAACATCATAAACGTGTAGCCAAAGAGTTTTGGTCAAAGTGAAATAAAAAAGTAAAACAACAAAGTAAAACAAGACACCCATCAATCAATTGCTGGCACAACAGAACCAACGCTGTAAATCGCCGATCATGGGCGATGTTATGTCTACAAATCCAATAAAAACAATACTTTAATAAATCTCAGTTGATCCTATATCACATTGTGCTATAGTCTGCGTATGAGTGTATTTTGTACAAAATGGTTTAAGAAGTGGTCTAAAAAATCTAACCTGAAAGATCCGGATTTGATTGAAGCTGTAGCAAATATGAAAGCTGGGTTATCAAGTTCAGACTTAGGGAATCACCTATTTAAAATTAGGGTTAAAAAGCCGAATAGCGGTAAGAGTTCAGGATTTCGAACCATCGTTGTGTACCGAGAAAATGACCGCGCGATTTTTCTATATGGTTTCGGAAAAAATGAAAGGGATAATATTAGCACTTCTGAATTGCAACATTTTAAAAAATTGGGTAACGACCTGCTGACTTTGGACAAAGATAAACTCAAATATTTTATTGATGAAAAAATATTGTTCGATATAAAGGTGTCAAGATGAGAAATTCAATTAAGGATGCTATTTCCGAAACAGTTCAGGATATGATTAATGCCGGTTCAGAGGTTTCTTTTACACAAAAAGAACTTGATTCGTTGGGCATTACAATACCAAATGTGCAGTTAACAGGGGAGCAAATTCAAGCTATTCGGAAAAATATGAATCTCAGTCAAAGTGTTTTTGCTAAATTATTAAATGTTAGCGCATCATCCGTCAGGCAGTGGGAGCAGGGTAAAAGAAAACCATCAGGTTCTACTAAAGTATTGCTTGAGCTTCTAGAAAAGTCTCCCCACCTTTTAGATTACAGACTTAGTGCATAGGCACGACTGACATAGTAGTAAAACAAGACACCCATCAATCAATTTTCCTTCTCAATATTGACAATCTACAGCCGACACATATAATTGTACATATATTGTATATAGGAGTTGGTTATGGGACAAGTGACGATTTATTTGGAAGAAGAGATCGAACAGAAAATGATTGATGCGGCAAAATCTGCCCATTTATCAAAGAGTAAGTGGATAGCGAGACTTATCCACGAAAAAGTAGCAAACGAATGGCCTCAATCCGTTGTAGAGCTGGCTGGGTCATGGGAAGACTTTCCATCCATTGACGATATTAGGTCGAATGAGGGAAAAGATGCCAATCGTGAGACGCTATAATGTATGTCGTTGATACGAATACATTAATTTATTTTTTCAAAGGAATGGGGAGCGTTCCAGGTAAGTTTCTTGAGGTATCCCCAAAAGATATAGCTATTCCGTCAGTGGTGTTGTGCGAGCTGGAGTATGGAATAGCGAAGTCTACTTCTCCACGAAAAAGGCAAGCCCAATTAAAGGAGTTATGCTCCTTGGTTAAAATTTTACCCTTTGAAGAGGAGGCTGCCCGTTTTTCTGCTTCGATCCGAGCTAGCCTTGAAAAGAAAGGTACACCAATTGGTGCTTGTGATGTATTAATTGCGGGTACTACGTTAGCGAATAAAGGAACATTGGTTACCAACAACACAAAAGAGTTTTCAAGGGTATCCAAATTGAAATTAGATAACTGGTACAAATAACAGAGTAAAATAAGAGTAAAATAAGACACCCAAGAATAAAACAAGACACCCATCAGTCATTTGACATCCAGAACGAGCCTCGTTAGATTGCGAGACATACTTTACCCACACGGAAGAAGGAGGCACGGATGCCAACCCCCCGCAAAAACCAGGTCTGCCTGGATTCAACGCCCTACTACCACTGTATCTCACGCTGTGTTCGACGTGCCTTTCTCTGTGGCAACGATGAGTTCTCCGGTCAAAGTTACGAGCACCGCAAACAATGGGTGGTCGATAAACTCGCTGAATTAGCCGGTGTTTTTTCTATCGATGTCTGTGCTTACGCGGTCATGAGCAATCATTACCATTTGGTCCTGCACATTAATCAACCCCAGGCTCAGGTATGGTCTGACGAGGCGGTGATTGAACGCTGGACCCGGTTATTCAAGGCTCCTTTGTTAATTGATCGAATGCGGAAAGGTGAACGGTTGATTAAAGCGGAGCAAAAGCTGGTGACTGAGCTTGTGCAGGAGTGGCGTAGCCGTTTGATGGATCTGGGCTGGTTCATGCGCTGTTTAAATGAGTCTCTCGCCCGACAGGCCAATACAGAAGACAACTGCACAGGACGATTCTGGGAAGGGCGTTATAAAAGCCAGGCTCTGCTGGATGAGCAGGCTTTGCTGAC